>JABMRG010000068.1 GCA_013202935.1 Candidatus Omnitrophota bacterium | reverse complement strand
GCTCGGACAAAAAATTCTTTGCGTGAAGAGTTAAAGCAGAGAGGTTATTATGAATAAGGATATAGCGAAGCCAAAGATATCTACATGCTTTAGTGATGAAGTGCTTGCAGATTATATAAGTTGTGTAAGCAAAAACGGGGAAGCAGACGAGTACGTCGCGCAGCATGTCGGAGAGTGCGACGACTGTTTTTCTAAGATAGCAGCTGCAATATCAGGTTTAAGTGAATTTGATGAAAATGCAGATACTGGTGATAGTGTAACTGCTATAAAGAAAGCAAAATCAATACCCAGGGCTTCCAGGAGGTCAAGAGGAATGAGAAGTTTCTTTAAGCGTAACCGGTATTTAATTGTTTCAGCTATATTTTTTATATTATCTTTTGTTGTTAAGGTATATTTTCTTCAGTTTCTGGTTGCTGCAGTTGTTTTTGGGCTTAAGTGGATTATGGATACGGGCGGCACAAAGGCCCTCATCATGATCTATGATGCCTGGCAGAGTAAGAAGAGCCAGTCCCGTTTCTGATCCCTCAAATTCTAATCCGATTTCCGCCATAGGCGGAAGAAAATAGCAGTTTAGGGGAGCCAGACGCGGGTGTCTAAGGTGCGGTAACTTATGGCCTCTGATATCTCCTCGACCCCTATGATCGGTTCTTGATCCAGGTCAGCGATGGTTCTTGCAATTCTGAGCATCTTATCATATGCCCTCGCGCTTATAAAAAGCTCATCCATGGCGTTTTTGAGAATTCCAGCTGCCTCATCTGTGATCTCGCAGAATTTCTCAAGCAGCTTATGAGGCAGTTTTGAATTTACTTTATATTTATATTTGCTGTACCTTTTTAGCTGAATTCTTCTGGCTTCTCCAACCCTAGACCTTATCTCTGCAGAATTCTCGCCAGGCTGAGTAGACCTCATCTGTTCATATCTGATAGGCTGAACCTCCAGATGTATATCGATCCTATCAAGCAATGGCCCTGATATCTTAGACAGGTATCTTTGTATCTGAGGAGGGGTGCATGTGCAGGTCTTATCCGGGTGCGTCAGAAAACCGCACGGGCAAGGGTTCATAGCAGCAACCAGCATGAATTGCGCAGGGTAAGTTATATGCATATTGCTTCTTGATATGCGTATGATTCCCTCCTCAAGCGGTTGCCGTAAAGCCTCAAGAACGTCTCTTCTGAATTCCGGTAACTCATCCAGGAAAAGCACACCGTTATGCGCAAGGCTTATCTCACCCGGTCTTATATTCTGATTTGAGCCACCTCCCAGCATACCAGCATCTGATATGGAATGATGCAAAGTTCTGAAAGGCGCCACCTCTATCAAACTACTTGTTTTGTTTAGCAATCCACTGACACTATAAATTTTACTGGTCTCTATGGACTCTGTTCTGCTCAGCCCGCCCATTATAGTAGGCAGCCGTCTTGCGATCATGGTCTTTCCAATACCAGGTGAGCCTATTAAGAGTATGTTGTGTCCGCCAGCAACCGCAATCTCAACAGCTCTTTTAGCCACAGCATTGCCCTTTATATCAGAATAATCGAGGCCTGTATCTTGTGGAGGGGTAATAGGGGTTGCGTGTGGCTCTATGTTATCAGGAGTTATGTTTTCTACTAAATACCTTATGGTTTCATTTAGCGTGTTGCCGTATATGATATTTACACCTTCAGCTATAGATATTTCAACGCGGTTTTTGTAAGGCATAATCAGTTTTTTACTAGTTTGATCTCTTAATTCATCTGCTATTGGTAAAGCGCCCTTTATGGGGCGTAAGCTCCCGTCTAATGACAACTCCCCGCAGACCACCTTATTTTCCAGTAGGTCCTTATCGAACTTATCCATGGCAGCCAATATTCCCAGCGCTATTGCCAGGTCATACATAGAGCCTTCTTTTTTTAGGTATGCTGGAGCAAGGTTTACTGTTATGCGAAGGCTTGGTAAATGATAACCTGAATTCTTTAATGCAGCCATGACTCTTTTTGAAGACTCGCGGCATGCTGCATCTGGAAGGCCGACAATAGAAAAATTTGGTATGCCTGAGGATATATCGACTTCAACATCAACCCTATAAGAAGATATGCCATATATTGCCCTTGATTCAATCTTTGCTAACATTTTTATCCCCCCATATTAGAAAGCATTTTTAATGTGAGTTATTTTTGGTCTACCTTCATAGAATACAACGGTTATTACATCAAATCGCACTTTGTTCAGCTTATTACCAGTAGTAAGGAACCAGATTGAAGCCAACTTCTGCAATCTTCTGATTTTGAAAAAGGTTATCGACTCAAGGGGATCGCAAAAGCCTAGACCTCTAGTGCTTCGTACTTCAACAATTACGATCTCAGCTGCGTCTTTGGCGATTATGTCAATTTCGCCTATTCGGTGCCTAAAGTTTCTTTTTAATATTACATATCCAGCTCTTTTGAGCAGTTGGCAGGCTAGTTTCTCCCCACGCTTTCCAAGCATAATTCTTTTCATAGCATAGCATCTTTCTTTAAGAGGAGGGCTGGCTACGCATAGTAGCCAGCCCAGGTTTATCATTCTTCATATGCTGAAAGAATGAGGCTGGAGAGCTTATCCTTCAGCGCTTCATCCACAAGGCTTACCCTATTGTACCATTTTCCATCTTTGCCTAATTCCTGCGGCATGCCGACAAAGAGGCCATTTTTTCCTGCGACTATTCTTAAGCCTTTAATGATGAAGCTGCCGGCAATTGAGATATCAGCAAAGCCTTTTAAGCAGTTATCGGTGTCAAGCCGATATATACGCTCAACCTTGAGTTCAATGCCTTCTTCCATGATTCTCACCTCCTTTCTTAATAGCGTCTTTTGAGTACGACAATGTGTGCTTGAAAGACGCTATTGAATAGTTAAATTAGCCTTTATATATATAGTCGCAAAAAGAGAGGATTTTCTTTCAAAAAAAATGAAAAAAATAGAAAAATGTAATGGTCATAGCCATAACTCGTTGTGCTATAATGAGTTAGAAGTGAGTGAAACGTCCCCATTGATAAGAGGTGGAAGGTTTGGGTTTGCGCTTGACATTGTATATATATATGGTATACTTATACTGTAAAAGAACCAAAATCCCCCCTGGCAAAAAATAACCACTATTAATACGATGAAGAAGTCTACCTATCTGTACAGATGCGTACTATATCTTGTAGCGCTAGCTATCTTGCTTGCGCCAACGCAGACCTATGCTGGTAAGTCGGGCAATGGCAGGATACGCGTGATGTCATCAAAGAAGAATGAGCAGCTGCACAACAAGATAACGATCGACCTGGTCAATGGTAAATCAAAGTATGTATCCCTGGATAATATGATAAAACTTATCAAGGAGTATGGCGTAATAGAACTTTCCTCAAGTGATGTAAAGCCTGCTGAAGAGATGCTTACAAAAGAGGTTGCCTACCGCATGCTTAAGCATCATTACCTGCCGCGCATAGGGGATAAGATCAAGGTTTATAAACAGCAGACTGCATTTCAGAGAGAAGCTGGGCTAGGCAGTAGCCAGGTAGACCTGAATGAGAACACTATTGAACTGCCGCTTGATATTGCTACGGTTGCAGATGAGAATAGATTGAGAACAATATATTGGGGTGACCTTGTTGTGCAGATCTCATCAGCCGTTGAGAAGTTATGGCTGAACCGAATACGGTACCTCAATTCCGACCCCAGCAATCTCTATGCAGAAAAGGGCCTGATAGATGCAGCTTCCCTGATTCGCAGAAAATATATACAAAAAGGCCGTAGCGAAGAAGCTGTTGATATTGATTCTGATGTATCCAGGCTTATTAATGTCGCTGACAATAGGCTAAAGGCCTGGCTTGCTGACGGAGAGATCCTAGAGCAAGATATGCCGCTTGTTGCAGAGATGCTCATACACTTTATTATGCTCTCAAACGCCACAGACATAGGCCACCTAGCCTCAGAACTCGAAGCCATCGAGGACCTTGATGCGATGAAAAGGGCATTGATTGCAAAAATAAATATTGCAAGCGAGATAGTAAAGAACAATAATCCGCAAGACTATGCTGCCTTTGCGATGCTTCAGAGCCTTCTGGATGATATTGTGAAGCGCTTTGCTGAGATCAAGAAAAGCGACTCAGGCCAGCTTCTTAATATAAGAATAGGCCATGGCAAATCCCGCCACTCTGCATAATATCTATATTCTTTCCCCAGAAATATAACTTGAAATATATCTAGCAGCGCGCTATAATACCTAAAAGCAACGTAAAAATGGAGGCGTGTATGGCAGACTTGAAGGCTGTAGATTTTACACAGGAAGAACCGTGGCGAATCTTCAGGATAATGAGTGAGTTTGTTGAGGGCATTGAGGAGCTTTCAAAGATAGGCCCTGCAGTTACGATATTTGGATCTGCTCGGACAAAACCCGGCGAAAAGTATTACAAGCTTACAGAGGCTATTGCCACTAAGCTTGTAAAGGCAAAATACGCTGTTATTACAGGGGCAGGTTCAGGTATTATGGAAGCAGCAAATAAGGCCGCAAAAAAAGCTGGCGGCAAGTCTGTCGGCCTTAATATAGATGTGCCGGTTGTTCAGAAACCAAATCCATATATCACTCACTTTATCGATTTTAGATACTTCTTTTGTAGAAAAGTGATGTTTGTTAAATATGCCAAGGCATTCATTGTTATGCCTGGAGGGTTTGGCACAATGGACGAGTTCTTTGAGTCTATTACACTGATACAGACCGAGCGCATTAGCCCATTCCCGGTTATACTGGTAGGCAAAGATTACTGGAAAGGCTTACTGGACTGGATGGATGATAAGATGTTAAAGGGCAACCGTATCAGCAGGAAAGACCTGAATATATTCAAGGTTACTGATAGTCCCGCTGAAGTAATAAAGATCATAAAGGATTTCTATAAAAAGTAATACCCGAGGCCACATTCCACTCTTGACTAGTTATCTCTCACAAAGAAGCCCGATGACGAAAACCCGCAACAATAGGCCCAAAAAGAGGTTGTATGAGATATACAACCTCTTATACAAGATGTATGGCCCGCGCAACTGGTGGCCGGCAGATAGTGATTTCGAGGTTGCGGTAGGCGCCATATTGACACAGAATACCAACTGGCAGAACGTAGAAAGGGCGATCCTAAACCTTAAGGCGAAAAAGCTGCTGAGTCCGCTAAAGCTGCATAAGCTTAATATTAAAAGGCTGGCAAGACTGATACGTTCATGCGGGTATTATAATATTAAAGCCAAAAGGTTAAAGAGTTTCTTGGATTTTTTGGTTTCTGGCTATGGTGGTAAGATAGAAAATATGCGCACCATGCCACTTCCAGCGCTGCGTGAAGAGCTGCTCGATGTAAACGGTATAGGTCCTGAGACTGCGGATTCGATACTCTTGTATGCGATCAAGAAACCTATCTTTGTAGTCGATGCTTACACAAAGAGAATACTCACCTGCTTAAGGTTATCTACTCTAGACTCTGACTATTCCGAGGTTCAGAAGCTTTTTATGGATAATCTTCCCAGGAGGGTTAAGCTTTACAATGAGTTTCACGCGTTGATTGTTGAGCATGGGAAGAGTTTCTGCAAAAAGAATCCAAAATGTGATATATGTGCCTTGCGACCGATTAAAGGAGCGAGATAATGGCTGTTGTAACTGAGCATATTAATATAAACACAAAAGGCAAGGCGGATATTATAGATATAACAGATAAGGTGCGCAGCAAACTTACGCGCACTAAGCTAAAAGACGGGACCGTTACAATATTTGTTATTGGCTCAACAGGCGGCCTGACCACCATAGAGTATGAGCCTGCGCTCGTATCTGACATAAAGGGGCTATTTGATAAGCTCATACCTTCTAATATTCAATATGCGCATGATGCCACATGGGGTGATGCCAATGGCCATTCTCATCTGAGGGCATCACTGCTTGGGCCTTCACTCACAGTCCCTTTTTCTGGTAATGAGCTTACTCTTGGTACATGGCAGCAGATCATTTTTATAGACTTTGATAACCGTTCACGCAGCCGCAAGGTCGTACTTCAATTTATAGGCGAATAGGCATATGGATAATTTTAAGAAATATTACGACAATCTAAATCCGGACCAGAAGAAAGCGGTAGATATGGTCGATGGGCCAGTTTTAATACTGGCAGGGCCTGGTACTGGCAAGACCGAGCTCCTATCTGTGCGCGCAGCAAATATTATCAAGAAGAAGAGAGCCCTTGCTGAGAACATTTTGATCCTTACTTATACAAATGCTGCTGCTAAGGCCATGAAGGAGCGACTAGTTAAAATACTGGGTACTTCCGGCTACGATATAGAGACCGCGACATTTCATAGTTTTGCAAATTCTATTGTCCTTGAATCTGAGGAGGCGGCAAACTATATCCAGGATAAGGTGCAGATTGAGGAGATGGAGCAGGTAAGGCTGCTTGAGTATATTCTTGATCATACAGACCATATCGATGCTATTCGTCCGTTTAAGGCACCATACTTTTACCGCAAGGCTATCCTCAGTAAGATAAGCGAACTAAAGAAGGACGGTATCTCGCCTGCTGATCTGGAAAAGTACCTGTTAAATATGAAGCCTGATAATGTATATGTAGAGGAGAAGCATATACCTAGGCTGAAGGCGCTGTCGGTTGTCTACAAGTTGTATGAAGAGTATAAGTTGGGTAAGAATACAGACCTCTTTGATGAGCGCGGGCGCTATGACTATGATGATATGATAATTTTTGCGCTGGAAGCCATAAGAGAGGAGAAGGAGCTTAAGAAGAGCCTGCAGAGTCAATACAGATACATTATGGTCGATGAATATCAGGATACAAATGGCGCACAGATGAACCTTCTATTTGAACTCGTGGATTCTAAAGACCCTGATATATGCTGTGTAGGTGATGACGACCAATCTATATACCGCTTTCAGGGGGCATCTATAGGTAACTTTAGAATATTGAAGGAGAGGTTTTCTGATATAAAGACTGTCTCATTGAATGATAATTACCGCTCAACCAAAGATATTATCGAGCTCTCATCAAAGATTATAAGCCACCTTCCGGAGAATGAGCGCATGATTGCAAAAGAGCTTAATAATATAAGAGATTACAAGGATAAGACTACGGAGTTTCACGAGTTTAGTACAGAGGCTGAGGAGCTATTATTTTTGGCTGAAAAAGTAAGAGAGTTAAAGACCATAATTGAGTCATCGCCAGAGGTCTCAGAAGATGAAAGAAGAGCCCCTTACAACAATATAGCGGTACTGGTCCGCAAGAGAGATGACATACTGAAGGTTATCGATACTTTTTTGAAAGCAGGTATTCCCTATGCAACAGATAAGGACACAGATATAAGCTCAGAGAGGCGGGTGCGGCAGATGCTTGATGCACTTGGCCTTGCCTATATCAGTAACGCATCTGACCTGTCTGAAAAGGATAGTTATCTTTATAAGGTATTAGCAAGCGATTATTTTGCCATACCGATGACTGATCTGCTCAAGTTTATATTACATGTGCGCACAAAAAGACAAGCCCGCAGAGAGAAGGGCCTTGCTCTGGAGACCACTCTCTTCTCAGAGTTTTTGACAGCTTTTTACGCGGACCCCGATCGTGGACTACCCACAAAGAAAGAGAGCGATTCCCTTGAAATAGCAAAGAATAAAAGGTTCAAGGACCACTATGCTATGCACCGAGCAGGCTGGGCCATAGGCCGCCTTATCCAGAATGCAGAGACCATGCCTACCCATGCTATTCTTTTGCAGTATATAGCAGATGCCTCTATATATAAATATATACTTCGCGAATATAATGACGATGCTATTATCAGAATAAGAGACCTGCGCGCACTATCATCTTTTGTGAATGTAGTAAAGGAGGCTGACCTGCGAAAGCCTGGCATACGCCTGTCAGATTTTATGGCGGAAATAGAGACGAAGAAAGAGCACTCCATAGCATTGACCGGAAGCATGGTGACCAAAACCCAGGAGGGTGTTAGAATATTTACAGCACACGGCTCAAAAGGGCTTGAGTTCCATTCAGTTCTAATACCTTTTTGCCTTCAGCACAAAAACTGGCCAATAAGGCCGCGTGGAGAGCTTATTCCACTGCCGCCAGAAATATTCAAGGCAAAAGAAAAGGCCTCTGAAAAGCTGCTTGTAAAGGAATTGAACTTTTATGATGAGACGAGGCTATTCTATGTAGCATCGACGCGGGCAAAATCGCACCTTATCTATACCGCAAGCCCTACAGATAGCGCTATAAGCAGTTCTTATCTTTCAAGCATAGGCTTAGACAGCGTTGAGTCAGAGTCACAGGCCACAGAGGAAGAGCTTCTTGTTGCCTCATTGGAAACAACAGACCTGAAGGATCCCTTTGTAGGGACAGAGGCAGTACTTAAGGATCTAGTGCGGAATTTAACACTTAACCCCACAAGCCTCAACAACTATATAAACTGCAAAAGAAAATTTCTTTATGACAACGTGCTTATGCTACCCTCCAAGAAGAAGCTCAGCCTTGTAAACGGAAACTGTGTTCATAAGGCGCTTGAGGAGACGTACAGAGAGTTTATGAAGAAGAAGTTTCCGAATTTTAAATTTTTCAAAGACTCTTTTCTTGAGGAGCTCCGATACCAGGGTGTTGAGAAGGCTATAAGACTGGGATGCGAGAGGCAGGTTGATGTATTGAGAGACTGGTTTGAGAAAGAATCAAAAGAGCCTGTTTTACCCATAGGGCTTGAGAAGAAGCTTGCTGTTATGTTGGATGATGACCTCATGTTTACAGGAAAATACGACAAGACAGAAATGGCTGATGAGAAAGAGAGGCTTGTCAGGGTTGTTGATTATAAGTCAGGTAAGCCAGATGAGCATATCAAATCCATCGAAACAGGCACAAGGGATTTAGCAAGTAATGAGTGTGAAGGCTACCTGAGGCAGCTGGTTGCGTATAAGCTTCTCTTTGATAGGGATAAGGATCAGAACAAGGGTTTTAAAGTAAAAGACGGAGAGCTGGTATTTGTTGAACCTGCAAAGACAAGTGTCATTAAGTATGGCCTGAAGAAAGGGAGCTTCATTAAAAAGCGCCTTGATATAACTGATGAGATGGTGGCTGAGCTTGAAGGGGTTATAAAGGATGCTTGGCGCTCTATCATGAACCTGGAGTTTGATAAACTGCCAGAGTATGATGATGGCCCGCGAAGATGCCGTAACTGTGATTATAAAAATATATGCTGGGAGTAAGGCTTGTAGTGGTATAGGCATATCGCAGCACGCATTTTATGCCTATACCACTACACTTAACCGCCTGCAATCATTTCAAATAATTCAGCTAGCTGTTCATTTCGCTTGCATTGCTGTGAGCTTGTGTTAGAATATCCATGAAGGGAGGTATCAGTTATGATATTCGGTTTTTTTAGGAAAAAGGCGAAGGATGCCGAACCACAAGGCACGCTTGTTGGTACTATTACTCATTACTTTGGCCATTGTAAGGCCGGGGTTATAAAGCTGACAGACACCTTGAGCGTTGGCGATACAATACATATCAAAGGCCATACAACAGACCTGAAGCAGAAGATTCACTCGATGCAGATAGATGGCAAGGAGGTTCCTACTGCTACCAATGGTAAGGAAGTAGGCATACTTGTTAAGAAGCGACTCAGGCAGCACGACAAGGTATACAAACTCTAAACTTTTCATCCTATTAATATATGAATGATGCGTTCAGATCAGGCTTTGTTGCTGTAATCGGAAAGCCTAATGTCGGAAAATCTACACTCCTCAATTCTATCCTCAATCAGAAGGTAGCTATAGTATCATCCAAGCCAGAGACCACACGAGAGAATATAAAAGGTATACTGACAACTGATAGTGGACAGGCGGTATTTATAGATACCCCAGGCATACATAAGCCCCACCTGCTTCTAGGCAAGCTCATGGTCAAAAAGGCCAAGACCTCCCTCTTTGATGGAGACCTCCTTGTATATATGGTAGAGCTTACATCAGGCCTGACAGATGCAGATTACATTATACTTGACCTGATAAAGGAAGCCAAGAAACCTGCGATAGCTGTTATCAATAAGATAGATATTGCTAGCAAGTCAAAGGCCCTGCCCATAATTGAGGAACTTAAAGACCAGTACGAATTTCTGGAGTATATCCCGATATCTGCATTAAATAATGATGGGGTGGGCCTGCTTAGAGATAAGATATTCTTCAATCTTCCAGAAGGTGAGAAGTATTATCCTGATTCCTTTGTTACGGATAAGACCGATCAGTTCCAGGTTGCTGAGATTATAAGGGAGAAGGCGCTTATGCTTACACGCGAAGAAGTGCCTCATTCCGTTGCTGTGCAGGTAGAAAGAATGGACTTAAGGCAGGATAAGGATATCCTGGATATTGAGGCCACTATATATGTAGAACGGGAATCGCAAAAAGGTATAATAGTAGGCCAGAAAGGAAGTATGGCCAAGGAGATAGGATCTTTGAGCAGGCAGGAGCTTGAGGAGAAGTTCGGGAAAAAGGTGTTTTTGCGTATATGGGTCAAGGTGCTCAAAAACTGGCGCAAGGACCCAAAGTCATTAAAACGATTAAGTGAAGAAGGGTCGTAGGAAAGGAAAAGGGTCAGGGTGAAAAAGGTAAAGATATTCTCTTTGATAGTAGTTGCACAGATCGGGCAATATCTCATTACGCTGGAGGAGATAAATGGTACAAAGCTTATCCCTGTATGGATAGGCCCAGCTGAAGGCATGGCTATAACAGCGGTTATTAATAATGATAAGTTTCCCCGCCCGCTTACGCATGACCTTATGGCTACTATTATAAACAACCTTAATGCTAAGCTTGAGAGTGTTATAATAACCGATCTAAAGGATGATACTTTTTATGCTGACATGAAGCTGGCAGTTGGAAAAGAGACGATTAGCATTGATTGCCGCCCGAGCGATTCTATCGCATTAGCGCTCAGGTGTAACGCGCCTATCTATGTTGAGGATAGAGTTTTCAAAAAGTGCCCTGATATACACAAGCCTATAACAGGTAAAGAGGTTGAAGACTTTAAAAAGACCCTTGAGAATCTAACGCCCGAAGACTTCTTCAAGGGGAAGAGAGAGAAATAGTATTGTGGATAATCATATAAAAAAAGCAAAAGAGTATTCGGGAATAAAGCATAACACAGCTATCTTTGAGCTTATTATTACCTTAACTTTTTTTATTATTCTATATAAAACCGGAGTTTCGTTAAAGGCAGCAGAATATATACGCAGCATATCCTCAAACTATTATCTTGTTGTAGTCATCTATCTGGTGCTGGTAGGGTCAGCCTTGCAGCTTATTTCGTATCCGCTTGATTTTTATACCTCTTACAGGGTAGAGCATCGCTTTAGCCTTTCGCGCCAGACGATTTTTTCGTGGCATAAGGATTATCTTAAAAAGCTGCTTATTGGAGGAGTTTTGTATCTAGGGGCTATATTGATCCTATACCTTTTCTTGAGGAATATTAGAGATCTCTGGTGGCTATACACTGCGCTGATATACTTTTTTGTAAGCGTTATACTGGCTAAGGTGTTTCCAGTTATCATAATTCCTCTGTTTTTTAAGATGAAAAAGATATCGGACGATGCCTTAAGGGAGAGGCTTGTATTATTGGGTAAACGCTTAGGTGTTAAAATACTCGATGTGTATAATATAGCCTTAGGCGAGAAGACCAAAAAAGCAAATGCCGCTGTCTGCGGGATAGGGTCGACCAAGAGGATTCTTCTTTCAGATACTTTATTAGAATCATATACCAAGGAGGAGATAGAAGCAACCCTTGCTCATGAACTATCGCATCACAGGCATCACCATTTCTGGAAGCTTACCATATCTAGTTTTATATCTACCCTGGCCGGTTTCTTCTTTATAAGCCTTATCATGAATAGGTTAGTTCATGGAGGTGGGCTAGCTAGTATATATGATATCAGTGCCTTTCCTATCATTGCGGTTCTGTTTGTCGGTTATGGTATAGTAACAGCCCCTATTCTTAATCTTGTTTCAAGGTGTTATGAACGCGAGGCTGATAGAGATGCTATCTTATTTACAAAAAGGCCTGATGCGCTTGGGAGCCTTTTGAAAAAGTTATCTGCGCAGAACCTATCAGATCCTGAGCCGAGCCTGCTGATAAAGATCTTCTTTTACGACCATCCGCCCGCAGGCGAACGCATCAGGGCTGTACGTGAATATCTCTAAAAGCATACATGCAGCAGCGGCATAGGCATATCGCAGCACGCATTTTTTACCACTTCGTGGCACACGTTTTTTGAAATAAGCAAAAACAACTCGCCCTTCGGTCTTCGACCGATGGGCTCAGACATAGTTTTTGCTTCGCGCTAAGGCGCGCTCATT
>JABMRG010000007.1 GCA_013202935.1 Candidatus Omnitrophota bacterium | reverse complement strand
CTCTCAAGTAATAGGCCTGGTAGACATATTCGAGGCTATGACTCATTCCCGTTCTTACAAGGGCCCAGAACAGCCACATATTGCAATACGTACTATTATAGAAGATTTTAAGGATGGGTTTGATTCTCATATTATCAAAGCCTTAGTAGATAATATAGGGATATATCCTGTAGGAACATGGGTTAGGCTGGATACTGATGAGATAGCCCTTGTCATAGATACAAATTCAGGCTCACCTCTTAGCCCGAAGGTAAATATATTATATGATAATAGAAAAGAGCGGTTACAAGAACCGCGCACAGTAGACCTATCAAGGCAATCGAATATACACATAACAGGCCCCTTAGAGAAAGATATAGAGCACAGTATCAAGAAGAGCTTGCTCTCAGGCTAAACTCTCACATGTCTCAAAGACAGACACACGAAAAATATGGCCTATTTATAAAACCGGCTGCTTTTATTGTTGCAGTCATGTTGTTTTTCTTCCTCTACAACTCCTTCCTCATCGATCATAGCATGGAGGCATTAAAATTTTCTCTTTCTAGCGTAGCATTAGCAGAGACAGCAGATACCGCATCATTTGCAGCCCCCCTGATACAGATCCAGTATATAAATGGACTCAGTTCTGCTGAATTCGACACAAGAAGATTGATGGCACTTGAATATAGCAGCAACATACTTGCCTCTTCTGATCAAACGCGAAAATTGGCAGACAGCTGGGTTATGGCTGAGGATGTATTGCGCACAAGCGAACCAGAACGCAATATTGTTTTGAGGTTTATAGATAATATTCTTTACTTTCTCAAAACCCTTCCCAGAAAAATAGTTAATAAGCTTGGCAAGAGGCAGGCAAGAGAGGAGATATATCCAGGTATTATAGAGGAGATAGCAATATATGAAAATAAAGGTGATTTTCAAACTGCTATAACTCTTTATAGGCAGACAATCAAGCGCTTCCCCGATAGACGCCAGACTCCTCTGGTGATGCTAAGGTTAGGGTATCTATATCATCGTATAGATAGGCAGAAAGAAGCGGAAGAAATATATCAAAAGATAATAAAGGACTACCCATTCTCAAACAATACGGCAAGTGCAAGGCTTCTTCTCTCAAAGCTAAAAAAAGCCATGCAGCTTAGGCAACAGGCAAACAGGGTAATGGGTATAGCAAAGAGATCTTTAGACGTCTATGAGCAGCAAAAGTATCTTTATGAAGCAGCGCAGCTGCAATTTAATGCTTTGGACCTTTACTCTGCAAAGGATAATTACAATAAGGTAATCGAGCTAGTGCCTGATACAGATATTGCGCAAAAAGCATATATAAGATTAGGTATATGCCAGAAACTTCTTGGAGAGGTTGACGATAGCATTAAGACATTGCAGAATCTGCTAACCATAACAACATCTTCTGAATTAAGATCCCAGGCATTGCAGAGCCTATCGCAGATATACAGACAAAAGGGAGACTATAAGAGTGCTGTTGGATATATTCTTAAGGCCTTTGAAGCTACAGAGTCTAACAAGGTCAAGGCATTACTGCTATTCCAACTGGGCTCGATCTATCAGTTTGACTTGAAAGATAAAAAGAAAGCCAAAGAAATTTTCAGTAGGCTGAAATTAGAATTTCCAGATGACATCTTAGCCTACTTGAGGAAGGAGCTGCTTGGCTACTTTGTTGAATCCGAAGTATTAAAAAAGGAAGAAGAGGTACCGAAAGAGCCTGTCGGAGATCCTTTAGTTAAAAAGTTGTTACCAAAGAATCTTTTAAAGATTATCGAAAATGGAGCGGTCAGGTTAACAACCTATATTACAGAAGGTGTAAAAGAGATAGTGATGCTCGAGGAGTATGATGTTGCAAAAGGAGATTTTGTTACGATAGACCTTAGTGAGAAGAGACTAAATAACTATATGAAGAAGTGGTTTCCACCTGGAAACAAGACAAGGATTTGGAAAGTATCTACGGAATTTGGCGGAGACAGGAAGCTGAAAGTAACCGGGACAATCCATCTTTCAAGAGGATATAAGATAAAAGGGTTTATGGAAGGGCAATTCAAGCTTGTGCATATGAGGGAAAGGCCCTACTGGCTGAGAGGCATTAGCAGGAGATATTACCTTATCTATATTGCTGATAGTTGTAAAATAGGAAAAGTGCCCGTTCCAAACGCTATAGTGCATATTTTTTTGAATCCATGCGTGTTGAATTTTAACAAGGATTTTCCACTGGAGATAGAGCAATTCGCGCTGGATACTAATAAGATACTATTTGCCGGACCTATAAGGGAGGATATGAAAGCAGAGATATTATCGGAGGCATTCGGTTCACGCCACATGGAGGAAAAAGGTGAGCAATCAGGTTTTATCTATGGCAGGAGGAAAGAAAGCCTTGGGGCAAGCGAAAGCTTGAAGACTAAACCTACTCCAACCAGAGACAGGGATTTAGGCGGCCTGAGCTTCTAAAAGAGAAAGGTATAAATTATGAGTACCCTATTAAACCAGATTTACGTTCTTTTATTCAAAAGACCAAAAATTATAGCTATTGTTTTTGGTATAGTCGGACTAGTTCTTTTCGTGATATATTCTTTGGCCTTCAATGATTATGCTGCGACTGCACAAATAGTTGTGGTTATGGAGCTAGGGCCAAGCGAGGGTGCCTCAACAATTTTAGAACAAAAAACACAGACGATAGCAGCATCTCTTAAAAAGCCGGAGTTTATCGAGTATATCATAGAGAGCCTGAACCTCACAGATAGAAAATACGATTACGTAGCATCAAAGATAGCCGTAAAACCAATAAAGGGGTCGGATATTATAGAGATTAGAGCAAAAGCTGATAAACCGCATCTTGCAGCTCAGATGGCAAATACATTATCAAAGGTCGCAATTGAACAATCGACAGAAGATTTTGTAGAAGCAAACAAGTTTGCAGCTGACATGCTTGTGAACAAAGCAAAAGAGATGAGAACTGAGCTGGCCTCTGTGGTTACAGAAGTAAGGGCCCTAGAGAAGACAGCGGATGCGGCCAACCTTCAAAAGGAATATAGCATAGTAAAGGATAGATTAGACAGTCTTCAGGAGAGCTTGGCAGGCATAGTCTCGAGCCGACAGGAGATGCAGGCAGCATACAGCAGTATGCAAAGCCAGCTTGAATCTGGTGTTAAGCCCGAAGATATAACAGAGATAAAAAATGATGATTCATATATAGAGCTGGAATCCGAAAACTTTATGGTAAAAAGCCACATTGATGAGATGCTAAGGAAATATAATCCAGCACACCCGGAGATAGTAGCAAGTAAGGAAAAACTTAAGGCTAGCGAAGATCTTATGAAAGCACGAGCACAGGCGGTTTTAAAAGAGGCAGAAAATAACTACAATATTTTTAAGGTAAGAGAAGAGAAAATTCAGCAGATGCTTCAAGAAGAGAATGACAAACTGGTTGATCTCGAAGGGCAGCTTGATAAATATAATTTAGCTCTGCGTGAGTTAAAAGAGAAAGAGACAGTCTATAATGCTTTTATAAACAATATAGAAGAAAAACTTAAGAGTTCTACCCTGCAACCTGACTTGCAGCTATTACGAGAAGCTTATATCCCTTCGCGTAAAGATAGGCCAAGCATTGCCTATCTTATATTGGCATCTATTTTCTTCACATTTCTTATAGTGGGGATATACAACAGGCCCGAGATTAAGGTTGATTTTAAGCCTAGCGGTAAGGAAGACAGAGAAACTCCTAAGGCGAGAGACAATAAGGGTATTTATATTGAGAGAGTTAAGGAAGACGATAAATAAAAAAATAGGCATGGTTTAAAACATGCCTATTTTTTTATTACAAGTTTATTTAGACGATTTGATGAAAAGAGCCACAAGGATAAGAGAGTTTGCTAATATCAAGGCTGCTTTTGCAGTTATTCCTATAATACCAAGGCCGATAGTAGCTCCCCCAACAAATCTTCCTACAACCGCATAGATAACTATTAGAACACCTAATACTCCTAATATATTTGCTAATCCCTTCATTTTGTACGCCTCCCATATTTAATAACATCCTAACACAACTGTAAACAGGTGTCAATATTAAGTTAGGTTATTTTTGAGTTTTGCTTCCTTTTTTAAGTTAAGGAACCAACCCTGAAAATGCTCGTTTCTTTTTCTATCTAAAAGTGTTTTGCTAAAGGTATCTTTCTCTTCCTTAAACTTTTCTTCTTCAATGGGTTTTATAGAGTCCAGCTTTATAATAGCGTAGCCTTTTTCTGTTTTAACAGGGCCGCCTATCTCACCTACCTTAAGGGCAAAGGCGGTACTTGCAAAGGTGTCTGATGGGCCTATTTCTTCAATATAACTTTTTTGTGTTATACCTTTAGCGTTTAAAAGTTTAAGTTTGTTTTCTGCTGCTATAGCTTCCAGGCTTTTCCCCTCCGTATTTATTAGCAGTAGTATATTTTCAGACTCAGATAAAGCCAGCTCCTGTGCTTTCTTTGCAACAAACATATCTTTTACATTATCCTTTACTTCACCAAGCGGAAGAATAGTAGGCTCTTTTCTTGATTTTAACTGCATAATACAGAATGAGTCAGTAATTTCTACTAATTCGCTTATCTCATTTTTCTTGAGGCTGATAGCAGCAAGAGCAAAAGGATACGATAAGCCTATCTCAGGAATTTTAGAGTTGGTTGAGAAGAACCCGGTCTCTTTTAGTTCAATATTATACTCTTTTGATAACTCCTTAAGGGTTTTATTCTTTTTTATTTCAGCGGCGAGTTCCTCACCCACAAAATGCGCCTCTTCTTTATCATCATTAAAAGGTATGCGTATATAGTTTACATTTACAGCAGCGGGGCTTTTGAAATTCTCTTTGTTAGACTCATAATAATCTACTAATTCTTCATCTGTTGTGGTAACCATATCTTTGTGCCTATCCGGGCTTATTAGTATGTATGATACATCAGCCGTCTCATTCTCTGCTCGGTAAGCTGTGTATATCTCTTCCTCCGATAACTCAATGTCCTTAGTGACTGATGACATAAGCCTCTCTATCATTATGTCTGCACGAACAGACTCCTCAAAATCACGGGGGCTTGAGTGAAAAATATCTGTGACTATGTAACTGTATAGCCTATCGTCAAATGCGTTGTTTCTTTGAAAGAGTGGAAGCGATGCTATCTTTTCTATAACCTCTCTGTTTGAGGCCCCGATATGTTTTTTCTTTGAAGCATATTTAAGTATAAGCCTATCCCATGCCTGGTTCTTTAGGTTCAGAAATTTTTCCAGTTTAGGCAGATTATCCCCATACATCATCTTTGCGCGGTTTAATACCGCCATATATTCTCTGTTATACTCCTGCAAAGATATCTTTTTACCGAATATAGTGCCCGCATGATTCTTTTTGCTCATTGCGACATTACCGGCTCCCCAGAGCGCAAAGACCACAACGAGGCCCCACATTGTAAATTTGACAAATTTCTTATTGCGTAATGGTTTGAACATAATAGAGCTCCTTTTGATTTTGCATAACATTATATATAACTCTGCGCCCAATAACAAGTAAAATCAACCTGACACCTTACAGTGTCAGCGATATATCGCAGCACGCATTTTTATTAACGCATTTTCCAAGACAGGCAAAAACAACTCGCCCTTCGGTCTTCGACCGATGGGCTCAGACATAGTTTTTGCTTCGCGCTAAGGCGCGCTCATTGG
>JABMRG010000067.1 GCA_013202935.1 Candidatus Omnitrophota bacterium | reverse complement strand
TTCTTTAAGTTTGAGCTTTCTAACAACTCTCTTTAATTGCTTAGGGTATTTCGACTTTATCTCATAATAGAGGTTAGCTGCCATTTCTAGATTCCAGCCTGCCATTACATTTGTGTAGGCATTATTATTAACATCGGCATGAAACTCATCAGGGCCCATGACATTATTTATCACATATTTTCGTAATCTCTTATTCTCCTTTACCCGGCTAGCCCAGAAACGCGCTGCCTCAAATATCATCTCAGCGCCATAAGCATTCATAAACTTCGAGTCCCCAGTAGCCTGATAATAATGATATATGCCGTAAGCTATATCTGCTACTATATGGTGCTCGTAGTCCTGGGTGCTTATAGGTATAATACTTCCATCAAGATCCTTATGCCACTGCGGAGTAGCGTCCTCTCCGGTGTCCGCCGACTCCCAGGGAAAAAGAACTCCTTTGTAACCTCTCTCTTTCGCTCTTCGTCTTGCAGCCTCAAGCCTGTGGTATCGATAGAGAAGAAGATTTCTGGCTATAGAAGGGAAGTTATAAATAAAAAATGGCAGAATGAAGACTTCTGTGTCCCAAAATATATGGCCCCGGTAGCCTTCGCCGCTGAGTGTCTTTGCGCCAATACTTACATCGTCATCATAGGGGTTGCCTGAGATTAAAAGATGATATATATTAAACCTTAATGACCTTTGTGCGTCACTATCTCCCTCTATTCTCACATCCGCATACTTCCATAGCTTATTCAGAGCTGCTTGCTGCCTTTTTACCATTCCATCAAAGCCGCTTCTCACAACTTTCTTAAGCGCTTTTATGCTAGAATCTCTTAGGCGTTGCCTGCTAAGATGGCGTGAGGTTCTTAGGTAGAAGAATTTGGTAAGAGTTAAAGATTCGCCTTTCTTTAGGCGAATATCAAAAGACTGATCTGGCGCAGGAGAGCTCTCATCCTTGCTTGCTATAATAAGATGGGTCGCACAGGCTATAGAGATGCCTGTATCCTGCGTTCGGGCACAGACATAATTTATACTCCTCTCGCTCCTTACCTCCCTGATCTGAAAATTCTTCTTTCTGCCCTCTGTAAGAACCCCTTTATTACGTATCGATACATTTATATTATCCTGGACAGTAAGTATGGCCGGGGCGTCGAGCGGCGTAACTGTAATGCGCATAACGCCTATATGCTTGTTATGATGGGAAATAAAACGGACAGATTTATAATCAAACCGCTCTCTTCTGCTATTTGCAAGTATACTATGCCTAAAGAGCAGGCCATTTTTCATGTCGAGAACACGCTGGTGCTTATGAAGATACATGCCCTTTATATCTATCTTCTCGCCCTCTGCAACAATTCTTAGATCTATAGGGTTTGGCACATTGACCAGCTCCGGTACCTGCGATATGGACTTATCATACACCCCTGCAATATAGGTACCGGATGAGGAGTCATAAGGTATCTCTTCCAAAACACCTCTTGATCCCATATAACCGTTGCCAAGGGTAAATAAAGACTCGTAGACATTTATCTTTTTAGGGTCAAATCCGTTCTCGTGGATAAGCCAATTGTCTGCGGAAATAAGGTCTTTAAAGAAGGTTCTCATTTTACTATTTTTTAGAAATGGTTTGGAGTTTTGCCAGGTCTAATTCACTCAGGTCCTCTACAACAATATCCGCCTCTTTAAGCAAGTGGGGCTTCTTGTCCCTGTCTATGCCTACACATTTCATGCCAGCGCGCTTTCCTGCCTCAACACCCAGTACAGCATCTTCAAAAACAATACAGTCTTTGGGCTCAACATTAAGCTTCTGTGCTGCCATTAAGAATATCTGCGGATCGGGCTTGCCCTTTACTATATCATGGCCGCTTAATCGTACTTCAAAAAGGTCCGCGATATTGGTCTTCTCCAGTATTAAGGGACAATTTTTACTGGATGAGACAACAGCGGTCTTTATACCTGCTGAAAGAATTTCTTTTATCAATTTGATCGTCGTATCATATACAGTCACGCCTTCCTGCTTTAGCTGCTCTTCATAATAACCCTGTTTCTTATCGCTTGCTTCCTTGATAACATCTTCACTCACATCTGTAAGCACAGCACGGCAGCCGGCAAGGCGAGGTATGCCGTCTACTTTCTGCTTGTAGTCCTCAAAGGTAAAGGACTTTCCATACTCAGAGAACATACTCTGCCATGCCTTGAAATGTAAAGGCACAGTATCAACTATTACTCCATCTAAATCGAATATTGCTGCTTTGAGTGTCATAATATCAAATTATATCAGTAGGTTAGCTCTTATGCAAGAGTAAATGCTAATATATGCGTAAAGTTTTCGGAGTAAACCGTGTCAGTGATATAAAAGCAGCCATAGCATTTTTTAGCATTTTTTGAAATAATGTCAATGAGCGCGCCTTAGCGCGAAGCAAAAACTATGTCTGAGCCCATCGGTCGAAGACCGAAGGGCGAGTTGTTTTTGCTTATTTCAAAAAATGCGTGGACCAAAAGGGCAAAAAATGCGTGCTGCGATATATCACTGACACGGCTTACCACACAAACTAATGGACATTAACCAACTCTTCAATTCTAGCTATGCGGTCTTGGGTATAAGGATGTGACCTTAACATATACGGAACAGGTAGCCCCTTCTTTTTATTTTCATCAAGCTTTTTTAAGGCTCCTATCATGCCTCGTGGATCGAAGTTTGAAGCTATAGCATACTTTACCGCAAGGCTATCTGCCTCAAACTCATCCTTTCTGCTATAGCCAAGCGAGGCCACGTTGAAGGCTGTTGCGCCCGCATAAGCTATATAACTTGCCCTTTTCTGCCTATCCTCTTTGCCGCTGGCATATGCAGCAAGTGCAATCGTCGAGATCACCTGATAGCCGAGTGCAGCTTCCAACCTCTTTACTGTATGGCGTGCTGCAACATGGCCTATCTCATGCGCAATAACGCAGGCTATCTCATCCTCATCCAAAATATCATAGAGGCCCTTGAAAAAGTATATATGGCCGCCTGGTATTGTAAAGGCGTTCAGCTTATCATCTTCTATTATGTAGAACTTGTATTCTAAATCCTTCCTGTCCGACGCCTGCGCAACATGATTACCTATCCTATTGAGCCTATCAAGGTCTCTTTGATTTTCACTAAGCTTATATTTTTGGGAAATCTGAGAAGCAGCACTCTTGCCAATGTTTACCTCTGAGCTTGTACTTATAAAGACAACCTCATTCCTGCCTGTCGCGGGATTATATACCGTAGCACACCCCGCCAAACAAACAACAAGCAGGATTAGCAGGGGAAGTTTTGCCTTTCCAGAAAAATGTAAAGTATGTAAACGCAACTTATTAAATAGCATGGGGTTATGAACGAGTGAAACGTTCCCTATTTGCGGCCGAGGAGCCTGAACATATTATCCTTATACGCCTGGACCCCGGGTTGATCAAATGGATTAATACCAAGCAAAAGGCCTGATAGGGCTACCGCACGCTGGAAGAAATAGATAAGCTCACCTAGGCAAAAGGCTGAACGCTCATCTATAGTAATGGACATGTTTGGCACATTGCCATCTTTGTGAGCAAGCACAGTGCCCTTATAAGCCATCTTATTTATAAGATCCAACCCCTTGCCAGATATATAATTAAGCTTATCTATATTATCCTTGTCATGGCCTAGCTTAAGATCTGCTTCCTTCTTTTTTATGCACAGGAATGTTTCAAAAATATTCCTCTCGCCCTGCTGAATAAGCTGCCCGTTGGCATGCAGGTCTGTTGAAAAAATAGCTGTTGCAGGAAAAAGGCCTTTGCCGTCTTTTCCCTCGCTCTCTGCAAAGAGCTGTTTCCACCACTCAAGAAGGTAGTGCAAGTCCGTATGAAAACTGCAGGCTATCTCTATTTTTTTACCATTTCTGTACAAAAGATTGCGTAAGCAGGCATAGCGATACGAAAGATTGGTCTCCAAGCTTGGAGTTTTAGACTTTGCTTCAATACTAGCTGCACCCTTTATAACCGCCTTTATATCAATACCTGCTACAGCCATTGGCAGGAGCCCGACAGGTGTAAGAACAGAGAATCTTCCTCCTACATCCTCAGGTATATAGAAACAGCGATAGCCGCCTCTCTTTGCCATATTCGATAAAGCACCTTTACCTTTTGTGGTTGTAAATATGATACGCTTTTTTAGCTCCTGCGAAGAATAGCGTTTTTTCAGAACCTTATCCCTTATAATCCTAAATGCTGTCGCAGGCTCAATTGTAGTGCCTGATTTTGATATAACATTTACTGTGATATCTTTATCTTTTATCTTATTAATGAGATTAGAAAGGTATAGGGGGTCTATGCTATTTCCTGCAAAATAGATTTTACAAGGTCCGTCCTCTGCATAGCCTGGGCTCAAAAACTCTAACGCTGCACGAGAACCCAAATATGATCCGCCTATGCCGATCACTATAAACACAGAAGAGGTTTTACGTATCTCTTTTGCTATTCTTTCTATTCTTTTAAGCTCTGCGTCTTTTGTTGAAGATGGAAGATGAAGCCAGCCTAAAAAATCTGCGCTTGGACAAGTCCCATTTTCTAGGCTAAGATGAGCCTCTTTTGCCTCTTCTTCGATCATCCTTAATTCGCTTCTGGATATGAACGTATCCAGGTATTTAGTATCTAATCTCATCCCGTATTCTCCTGCATATTAATAAGTTGTAATCTCATAATACATCTGCTGCGATCGAAGCCAGGTCGCTCCTCTCGCTCTTGGTAAGTGTAATATGACCAAACATCGGCTGATCCTTCATCTTTTCTACGCAGTAGGTTAAACCATTACTTGAAGAGTCCAGGTATGGATTGTCTATCTGATACGGATCACCTGTTAAGATCATCTTCGCATTGTTGCCTGTCCTCGTTATAACAGTCTTAATCTCATGAGGCGTAAGGTTCTGCGCTTCATCAATAATTATAAACTGCTTTGGAATACTTCTTCCCCTCATATAAGTGAGGGCTTCAAGCTGTATAAGGCCTGTATCTAAAAGGTCCTCCACGCTCTTATACCTTACTTTATGGCCCTTCCTATGCATAGTGAGCATAAATTCTAAATTATCGAATATAGGCTCCATCCAGTTTTCAAGCTTCTCCTCCTTTGTGCCAGGTAAATAACCTATATCGCGTCCGAGCGGCATTATAGGCCGCGATATGAGAAGCCGATCATAGGTGCTGTCATGTAATACCTTTTTTAGGCCGGCTGCCAATGCAAGCAGGGTCTTACCTGTGCCCGCCTGGCCAACAAGCGTAACAAGCCTGACAGCATCATCACATAAGAGTTCCTGAGCCATCACCTGCTCTCTATTGAGCGGTTTAACACCCCATATCTCCTTGCCACCATACCTTATCTGCTGAAGCCTGTTCTTTTTATGATTATGGCGTGCTATAGCAGTATGTTTTTCATCTTTAGTATCAGTAAGAATAGCAAACTCATTCGGCTGAAAATCACCAACCGCATCACTATCAAGATACTTCTTTAAATAAAAACTATCGATCTTTGCTCTTTCTACTTTTATCGCTCTCCAGCCGGAATAGAGCTTATCAAAATCTACCTTTTCCTTCTCAAAGTCCATGGCCCAGATACCTATAGCATCCGCCTTAACCCTTGCATTAATATCTTTTGATACAAAGATTACCTTCTCGCCTTTCTTCTGTAAGATATAGGCGGTCATAAGAATTCTGTTGTCAGTAATATTTATATCCAGTCCGAGCTCTTTGGCTTCCGAGAAGTCTATCTTTGTTATTATCTTTATAATTCCACCTGCTTCTGTCTCCACGCCGCTTCCAAGCTTACCCCTCTTCCTAAAGGTATCGAGCTGCCTTATGACTTCCCGCGCATTTCTGCCCTTCTGATCATGGTCCTTCTTAAACTCATCAAGTTCTTCAATAACCTCAATTGTCAGGACAACCTCATTATCAGCGAACGAGGTAATTGCCGCTGAGTTATGGAGCAGAACATTTGTATCAAGGACAAATATCTTTCTCATTATTTCAGTACCCTTTCATAGACTTTGGAGACATTCCTGGCCATCACCTCTTTTGTGAAGTTGGTTTCGACAATCTCTCTGCCAGTATAACCCAATCTTTCACTTAATCTTTTGTTTAGAAGAAGCTGGGTAATCCTTGAGGCAAGTGTCTCATGATCCTTTACACCGATTATAAAACCATTTATACCATCTTTTATGACCTCGGGCATGCCCCCTGAATTGGTAACAATAATAGGTTTCCCTGAGGCCTGCGCCTCGAGCATAGTAAGCCCAAATGGTTCCGGGCTGCTTGATGGATAAACGCATACATCACAGAGCGCATAGAGAGATACTATCTCTTCCAGTGTGAATACGTTTATAAATGTGTTTTTCTTTAGCCCGAAGATATCGATAAGGTATAGTATATAAGCTATATCCTTCTGCTGTGTTGATCCCCAGTCAATAATATTCTTAGTCCCTGCCAGGATAAGCATCGCATCTGGTATCTCCTCAATAACGTGCCTCATCGCCTTTACACTTACATCGCATCCCTTTGCTAGCCCCATCCTGGCCGGATGAAATATTATCTTATGGCCTTTTAACTCATTATACTTCTTTGTAATATTCTCTTTATTGCCTGGCTTGAACAAGCTTGTATCTATGCCATGGTGCACTACA
Organism: Candidatus Omnitrophota bacterium; assembly: GCA_013202935.1. GTDB lineage: Bacteria > Omnitrophota > Gorgyraeia > JABMRG01 > JABMRG01 > JABMRG01. The sequence goes on along the minus strand of JABMRG010000067.1, from coordinate 117 downwards.
GTAATCTTCTTATCATCATAACATATGCCCATAATCTCCATCTTGACATAGTGGCTTACTGCAATTATATGGCTCCAGTTGATACCGGAGGTAAGCTCAAGAAAGAGAGCATCATCC
>JABMRG010000066.1 GCA_013202935.1 Candidatus Omnitrophota bacterium | reverse complement strand
TTACAATAGCGATATTTGTTTATGGGTATGTCTTTGGTATAGTCTGGGAATGGTTTTATAATTCGTATAAGATTTTTATACCTAATCCCGGCTATTTAGGAAAAGGCTTTAGGGTATTTATTGATCAGACAGCAGGCGCGATATCTAGCCTATTATGGACATTCTTTATTTCTGGATTTTACGATAAGTTTAAGGACAGATCCCTGCAGATAAAAGGGCTTACATCAAGAAAAATATATACTGCAGCTATCGAGATCTGGCATCAGAGAAAAGGCAACCTCCTTATGGCTACGCTGGTATGCTGGTCAATATGGATAGTAATTCAGTATCTTAATCTTAACAGGGATGTTAAATCAGAGGAAATGGTCTCAGCTATATCTGTGCTTGAGATGCCCTGGTCTATAGTATGGGTGTTACTCGCCAATGCCAAGAGTTCAACTAAACGTTTTGAGAATCTACCCGAGCTTATAACCGGTTTTAGCATGGGGGTATTTGTTGGGTTTTATGGGTTTCATATAGGGCTTTTACATTTTGTATTTGGAATTGCGACTCCTGTCTGGCTTGTACTTGTTCCTATATTTGGAATAGCAGGAGCGTACTTAGCTAACCGAAGGAATAAGGACACAGGATTACTCACAGAGGATGAAAGAGAAATACCTACTGCTACAATGGACACATCTGACACCTCTGTTACAATTACTGGCACAGATGGCAATGAGCATAAGTTATCCTCAGCTGGGGAATTAAACACAGAAGCGGTAAGGGGGGAGTTGGCTGATTCATTAAGAGAACCTATAGGCCAAGAAGATAGAAAATCAGTAGATATTAGCTATCCACCTTGTAATAAGATGTCTATGGGGAGTGGAACAAGGTTTAGCCAGGCTATAAGTAGCGCAGCATAAAAGTGTAATGGTCAACATTGTAACTCGTTGCTATATAACGGGTTATGAGCGAGTGAAACGGTCCCATAAAAAGTTGAGAAATAGGGGGAAAATGATTGACAAAAGGAGAGTTTTTTGGTATATTATAAATACTTTTATAATATCATTAATACAGCAACAGGATTCAATAGTTGCCTCCAGCTATTATATCCCAAAACATATAACAAACTTAGCCTGAACATGTTGTATATATAAGTATTATGAAAAGACTAATACTAAAAGCGATATCTTATAGCCTTATTGTGACATTTAGCATAAACAATATGTTACAGTATGCCTATTCTTACCAGGATACCCTCCGCCCACCTTCTACGGCTCTCACAGATGGACCCGGGGCAAGGTCCTCTGCTGCAGGCCGAAACAGCCAAGCCCAGCCCACTGAAGAAAACTCTTCACCTGAAACAAGAACGCGTGAGTTAACTAGTAGGCTTAGAGACGCTTTTTCTGACAGTATAATGCTTGATGATACAAGCAAGGTCAGGGCCAGGCTGATACCTATTTTTCAAGAGATAATAAGGACAGGAGCATCTAGAAAATTAGGAATAGCATGTGCTTCAGATGAAAATTTTGCTGATCTTGCGTTTATAGAGTATGTTTATTCATTAGGCTTCAGGCCTCGCATGCCGCAAAATGGAATTGCAAGCGTTATTTCTCCCAAGAATCTTAAGGATGGAATACTGCAAGAACGGCAAGAAGGAAGCGGTTGTTTTATAGTTACTCTAGGAAAAGAGATAGGCGCACCTTGGCAAGGCGTAGCAAAGAAAAGATTTGCTTTCTGGTTTAAGGATTCCTCAGGCAGGATCCTGATGTTTAACGAGGTAGAGAATATTCTGGGAAGGACTGATGAAGACCTTGCCGAAGTCTCCAGGAGGATAAAATTAAAGAGAATAAGATCACAGGAAGGAGTACGTAAGTTTACTACTATTCTCGTAGCAGAAAAGATTAGGCAAGAACTCGATAGTGGAAGAGAGATATTAGTAGCAGGGCTTGACCTGGTTATAGAGGAAGGGTCATTTGATACTTTTAGAAGAAGAGTCGAGGAAGAGACAAGGATATTGGCTAGAGAGCAGCGCAGATCATGGTGGTCAGATGCAGTAAGCAAGTTAGTAAGAATGGTTAGTTTTAGGAGACAAGGCCCAGAAGCTAGGGCAGAATATGAAAAATGTATGCGTAACTTTTTAGATGGTGCAGTGGCACTTCTGCGGCGTAAGGTGAAAGAAAAAACAGGAGAAGCCTATCTAAGGCTTATAGATACAGGCATGGCCTTAGCAGCAGGTGATAGGTTATGCCCGCATTATCAGACATTTTTTGTTGCAAGAGACCTTGGTATGGTGCCTACTACGCCAGTGCCAGAGGTGGGAAGGTTCTTAAGAGAGGTTGGTATTGAGACTGTGGAAGCCAGAGAAGGCTATGCAGAACATACGCCCCCTGCTTTAGCTATCAGGCCGAATAAGCCTTTTATGGAAAAAGGCGCACCTGTAAAAAAAGCTGAACTATTCGTATTTGTCTTAAGCAGAAAAGGGGTTAATAATGTTGTTAGAGTCCAAGACAGGGTGTATCAG
>JABMRG010000065.1 GCA_013202935.1 Candidatus Omnitrophota bacterium | reverse complement strand
TATGTTGGCAAGAGATAATTATTCATATCAAAAGTATCAGAAAGAGTTAAAGAAGAAAAAGAAAAAAGAAGAAAAGATGCAGCGTAAGCTGGATAAAAAGAATACACAACCCAAAGAGGGTTCAGAGCAGGTTTCAGATCCAGAACAGGTTTCATAAGTTAGCCGCATTTGAATTTTATGCAATAAGCCCGCTTCCAATTTTTAAATAGAAGTGGGCTATTTATTTATGGTATAATCAATTACTAAACTAAAAGGGTAAGAATATGATAGTAAAAGGTGTAAACTTAGGTGGTTGGCTGCTAATGGAAGGGTATATCCTTGGCGCAAGGAATATCCCTGAATCTGAGTTTAAGACTAAATTTAAGAATATCTATGGCAGAAGAGAACTTAAGTTTTTTGAGAAGAGTTTTAGGGATAACTTTATCAAGAAAGAGGACCTTAAGAGAATATCATCCTGGGGCTCAAACTGCGTAAGGGTACCTTTTCATCATAAGTTTTTTGAGGAGAAACCATATCAATACAATAAGGCATCCCTACTGTTTATAAAAAAAATCTTAAGATGGGCGAATGAATATAATCTAAAGGTTATACTCGATCTACATGCTGCATGTGGCTCACAGAATGAAGATTGGCACTCAGACTCAAAAGGCAAAGCACAACTATGGAGCAACAAACACTACAGAGATAGGACCTATGAGTTATGGGAATATCTGGCATCTAATCTTAAAAATGAAAAAGCTTTTTATGGATATGATATTCTAAACGAGGCAGTGATTGATCAGAGCAGGCTATCTGTTCTTAAGAATTTCTATAAAGATACCATCAAAGCTATAAGAAGAGTTGATACCAAGCATATCATCTATCTTGAAGGAAATAATTGGGGCCAGCAGATAGATTTTTTACAGGATATATTGAGTGAGAATATAGCCATAAGTATACATGCATACCAGCCGTTAAATTTTACATTCAACTTTGTAAGGAACTATAAGTATCCGGGTAAGATCGATGGGAGCGCATGGAATAAGGATAAGATAAAAAGATATCTTGAGCCGTATAAGAAATTTTCTTCTAAAAATAAGGTCGACATATATGTTGGAGAATTTGGCGTAAATTACCGAGGCGGGTGTTATGGCGAGCTTAAATGGCTCAGTGACATATTGAGCGTATTTAAAGAGTTTGGATTCGGCTGGACATATTGGGTTTATAAAGCAGTAGCAAATAATGTTTTTCCTGATGGAGTATTGCAGTATCTGGATAACCCTGCATGGGTAAAGAGAGACGGACCCATACTTGGCATTGAGAATCTATATAAGGCGTGGAAAGGCAACAAGAAAAAGATTGTTGATTCCTGGAAGAGCAGTAATTACTGGGTAAATTCAGATATTGTAAGGGTATTAAAGAAATATTTTTAAATTTCTCTTTTTATATGCTAGAATAGCTTAAGTGATAATATGGAAAAGAATAAAAAACTATCAAATTTTATTACAGAGATTATAGACAAGGATCTTGAGGCCAATAAAAACGACGGGAAAGTTTATACGCGCTTTCCTCCTGAGCCGAACGGCTATCTCCATATAGGCCATGCAAAGTCTATATGCCTTAATTTTAATATTGCAGCACAATATAACGGGCTTTGCAACCTGCGCTTTGATGATACAAACCCTGCTAAAGAAGAAGAAGAGTATGTAAGATCGATCGAAGAAGATGTAAGGTGGCTTGGATTTAACTGGGAGAAGAGGCTCTACTATGCTTCAGGTTATTTTGACCAACTCCATAAGTATGCGATAGAGCTTATCAAAAAAGAGAAAGCATATGTTTGCGATTTAACTCCAGATGAGATAAGAGAATATCGCGGCACACTAACAAAACCCGGCAAAAATAGCCCCCACAGAGACCGCTCAGTAGAGAAGAACCTTGATCTATTCAACCGCATGAAAAGCGGCGAATTCCCTGATGGCTCTCGCACGCTTCGTGCAAAGATAAATATGCAATCACCCAATATGGTTATGCGCGATCCTGTGCTATATCGTGTGCTACACTCTAGCCATCACAAGACAGGCAGCAAATGGTGCATATACCCTATGTATGATTTTGCGCATTGTATATCAGATTCTATAGAAAGAATTACACATTCTATATGCACATTAGAGTTTGAGATAAACCGTCCGTTATATGACTGGATACTTGATGAGCTAGGAGTACATCACCCGCAGCAGATAGAATTTGCACGCCTTAATTTGGGCCATACAATTTTAAGCAAGCGCAAGCTTATGGAGCTTGTATCCGAGAGCCATGTAAGTGGTTGGGATGATCCCCGCATGCCAACAATATCAGGACTTCGCAGGCGCGGATATACCCCTTCATCTATCCGTGCTTTCTGTGAACGTATAGGAGTCTCTAAAGTAAACAGCATTGTAGAAATGGCTGTGCTTGAGGACTGCATCCGCGAGGAACTTAATAAGAGATCCCAGCGTGCAATGGTAGTGCTTAATCCTTTACGGGTTGTTATTGAGAACTACCCTGAAGATAAAGAAGAAGAACTAGATGCAATAAACAACCCTGAAGATGAGAAAATGGGCACTCGCAAAGTACCTTTTTCGCGAGTCTTGTATATAGAGAAGGATGATTTTCGTGAAGACCCGCCTAAGAAGTTCTTCCGTCTTGCCCCGGGGCGTGAAGTACGACTCCGCTATGCCTATTTTATAAAATGTAATGAAGTAGTAAAGGATGAGAACGGTGAGGTGGTTGAGCTTCGCTGTAGTTATGACCCAGAAACACGCGGCGGCGATGCACCAGATGGACGTAAAGTAAAGGCAACACTCCATTGGGTATCAGCAAAGCATGCTTTTGCTACAGAAGTACGTTTATATGATCATCTCTTTACAAATCGAAATCCCAACGAGACAGAAGAAGGCAAAGATTATAAGTCCAACCTGGATCCGGATTCTCTTAAAACCCTAGACAATTGTTACCTAGAGCCCAGCCTGAAAGATGCAAAGCCAGGTGAAAATTACCAGTTCGAGAGACAAGGATACTTCTGCCTTGACAAGAAAGATTCTACAGAAGAAAAGTTAGTATTCAACCGCACGGTGACCCTACGCGACACCTGGTCCAAGCTCGAAAAAAGGGAACGTTTCACTCGCTCATAACTTCAATAGCCATATATAGTTGCAACCTTGACCATTACACTTTACAATAAGCATGGGGACACTTCACATTGGTTTAATACATAGTAAAGTAAGTGAAGTGTCCCCATGCTTGCAAAAGTGTAATGTCCGTAGACATAACTCGTTGCTAAATAAAGAGTTGTGAGCGAGTGAAACGTTCCCATGGAACTTTTGTATAAAAGGGGGTGTCTAAGGTAATGGAGGAAGAATGCAGGATATATCCAAAGATACAATAGCCCAGGCACAGATGGGTGATATAGATGCATTTGAAAAGATATACAATGTCACAAGTGGTTTTGTATATAGCTTAAGCCTCAGAATGACAAGTAACAAAGAAGATGCTGAAGAGATTACACAGGATGTATTTTTAAAGATACATAAAAGCCTTAAGCGTTTTGAATTTAGGTCATCGTTTAAGACGTGGGTATACAGGATTGCGGTTAATACAGCGATAAATTTTTCAAGACGTGTATCGAAAAAAAAGGCTGATACGGTTAAGTATGATGATACGGTTGATACAGCAGAGGAGAAAGATACGATGAGAGACGCTCATGAAAAAGAACACAATGAGAAGCTTATTCAGTCTATGCTTGGTATACTCAATCCTGATCAGCGCTTATGTATGATCTTACGGAATATCGAAGGACTAAGCTATGAAGAGATAGCAGAAACGCTCAAAGTAAATATAAATACAGTGCGCACACGGCTTAAAAGGGCGCGCGAAAAACTTATAAGCCATTTTCACGGAAAAGAGGTGATCTGCAGATGAAGTGTGAAAGAGCAAAAGAGCTGCTTATGACAGATTATGCTGATGGTGAGTTGGGTAAAACTTACGAAAAAGATATAAGGCAACATATAAGGAATTGCAAAGGATGCGAGGAGCTCGAAAAGGCCTTAAAGAAAACTATTATTGAACCGCTTAAGGATTCAAGCAGACATACTCCGCCTGCATATCTCTGGAATAATATCAAAGAAAGCATAAATGTCAAGCAGGCAAAGAATCCTATTGAAGATATGATAGTTAATCTAGGCATGTTGCTGCGAAAGAGAAAACCAGCATTTGCCTTTGCAACTGCAGCAGCAATATTACTTGTTGTAGCAACACTTATACAGATTCCTATGAGCAGAGAAAAAGCGGTAAACTCGTATCTGAACGAACAAGGAGAATTTCTCAACTATTTAGGAAATGGTGAAAATGGTTATGCTGAGTTTAATAGTGAGGGTTTGGGCACAGGCATAGAGGAGATTTTTCTTTAATGAAACTTTCTCTGCTCTCTGCGTGTCTAAGATAATAAAGAGGAGGTGATAAAGATGAAGAGAAAAAATATGATAAGAACGCTAGCAATAAGCCTGATAGCGCTATTAGCTGTTCCAATTACGTTAGCCTATGCTTATCCTCGTGACGATCATGATGATGAATATGGATCTCGTGAAAAGAATGGTTATGAGGAGGATAGATCTTATCGGGAAGAAAGAGGTGAAGGAGGGAGAAGTGAGCATAGAAAGAAAGAGGCCATAGGCAATCTGGTAGAAGAGCTAGGCCTTTCAGAGGAACAAGTTGAAGAGCTTACAGCGTTAAAGGAATCCCATAGAGATACACAGAAACAGTTGCATGAGTCTCTCAAAGAAGCGAATAATAATCTTCGCAAAGAATTGGAAAGCCCAGAGGTCAGTAAGTCGGTATGGAAAGTAGCAGAAGAGGTTAAGGGTATACAGGCACAAATGGTAGATAGCCGCATAGAGCATATCCTTGCCGTAAAGGAAATACTTACGCCTGAACAATTCGAAAAATTTCAAGAGAAGTTCTTTGAGATGAAAGAAAGAAGAGGAGAAAAGATGAAGAGGAGGACGAGAGAACGCTCTGGCGAAGACGATAGCTCCTCAGGCCGTAGGGACAAAAGATACAAAGAAGAATATTAATTAGATGAAGAGATATCTCGTAATAAGTATGGGGACGCATCCTCAAGATGTGTCCCCATTTATTATGTCCCCGTTTTTATACTTTTACTTCTTGGCCTTACCCTGATTTGCCACAGACTGCATAGCTTTTTTTACAGTTTCAGGATCACCTATATAGTAATGTTTTATAGATTTTAAGTTCTCATCTAGCTCATAGACAAGCGGTATGCCTGTCGGTATATTATGCTTGGCTATCTCCTCATCCGGCACATTATCGAGATATTTTACCAAGGCGCGCAGGCTGTTTCCATGTGCAGATATTAACACTCTTTTGCCTGATTTTACAACAGGGGCTATGGTATCATGCCAGTATGGCAGGAACCTCTCTACAGTATCTTTTAAGCATTCGGTAGATGGAATATCTTTCTCATCCACGTCTTTATACAGAGGGTCATTCCCAGGATGGCGCTTATCATCTTTCTCAAGTGCTGGTGGGCGAACGCCATAAGCCCTGCGCCACTTAAATACCTGTTCCTCGCTGTATTTTTGTGCCGTTTCTGCCTTATTCAATCCCTGCAATGCTCCATAATGTTTCTCGTTTAACCTCCAAGATTGATATATGGGTATCTGTCTGATACCCATCTCATCAAGCGTAATCTCTAATGTCCTTATGGCCCTTTTCAAGACAGAGATAAAGGCAACATCAAAATGGTAGCCCTCTCTTTTTAGGGTTTTACCTGCCTCATGCGCTTCTTTTATGCCTTTTTCCGACAGATCTACATCTGTCCAGCCAGTAAACCTGTTCTCTTTATTCCATGTGCTTTCGCCATGGCGCAAGAGCACTAATTTTATATTTGGCATAATAAACTCCTTAGTAAATTATGGTGCGAGGAGGGGGAGTTGAACCCCCATAAGGTTTCCCTCACTAGGCCCTCAACCTAGCGCGTCTGCCAATTCCGCCATCCTCGCAT
>JABMRG010000064.1 GCA_013202935.1 Candidatus Omnitrophota bacterium | reverse complement strand
TGGGATGCTGTCTTTGTAAAAATGCAAAAAAGTCTTCATCCACTGGCGACTGTTGGTGTAAATATGCAATATTCAAATCAGACTGCTGTTATACCTACAACTTCTGCATCTTCTGCAAGCGGAGGGGCTTTACAAATAGGACAACTTGATACAGAAGGTTATCAGGCAGTAATCCAGGCATTGAAAGAGTATGGCCAGACAAATATTTTATCATCGCCACGCATTGCGGCACTGAATAATGAAGAGGCAAAGATACTTGTTGGAACAAACCAGCCATATGCTACCCGTGCCATAAGCCAGGTAAGTGGTGGTGCGTCAAATATTGAAGAGGAGAATGTAACGTTCCTTGATCTGGGTGTTAAGCTTACGGTGACTCCTACTATAAATAGAGACGGTTACGTCACAATGAAGATAAAGCCGGAAGTAAGTTCCAGGGTCTTGCCTGATTATACTATTGTAAGTAGTGGTAACACAATACCTGTAGTAAAGACAACCACAACAGAGACCACTGTTATGGTAAAGGATGGCTCAACCATACTTATTGGTGGTCTAATTGAGGAAACCAGTCAAAACAATGTAAAAGAAGTGCCAGGGCTTGCCAACATACCATTTATTGGTAATCTCTTCAGGTCAAAGAGCAAGGGCAGTGGTGATACTACTCCCGAGAAGACAGAACTGGTTATATTCTTAACACCACACATAATAAGCGGCGAGGAAGGAAAGGACTTGCTTACCGTAGATCAAGTAGCGCACGGTATAGCAATGGAAAAACTGCATAGTTCTGAAGCGCTGGATAAGAGTCAATTAGATGATATTCTTATTGACGCTATAACGCCAGTAGATTATTATAGTATCATATCATCAATTATAACAAAAGAGGTTGAGAAGCGCCGCCCGTCAGTACCTATTTATGGTGAGGTTGTAATATCATTTGCCTTAGGCCGGGCAGGTAGACTGCTTTCAGCACCTGAGGTTTATAGTGGAAATAGCAATATACTCTCAAAGATAGGAATAGAGAGCATTATGAAGGCAGCGCCTTTTCCTGCTTTTCCAGACAGCATAGATAAGGAGAAAGAAGTTTTCCAGATAGCTATAAGCTATGAATAGTCCAAGGAGGATCCCATGGTTCCAGAGACCAATGCGCTTGTAATATGCAAAGACCCAGAGGCATCAGATTTTTTTAATAAACTGCTTGTGGAAAATGGATTTAAAAGCAGAGTTAGCTCAGATACTGGTGATGAGCTATTAGCTTTCCTTAAGGATAATAAACCTGATCTTGTGCTGCTTAATACTGATATGAGCCAGGAAGAGGGGTTTAGAGCTCTAAAAATTATTAGATCTGTAGATCAACTCCTACCCGTTGTGGTGCTCGCTAATGAAGAAGAAAGAAGCATTGCCGATAAGTATCTTGAGATAGGAGCCACTGCTTATATTATCAAGTCCGCAGCACAATCAGATATTGTCAAATACCTCAGAAGAGAAGTTGATAAGTCTAAAGGGGAGATATCTGATAAGGCAGATATATTTATTGTTGACGATGATGCAGAAATTATAAGTATGGTTAAAGATTTTCTTAGTAAGAGCGGGTATGCTTGTACTGCTTTTGAAGACTCAAAGAAATTAATTCCTGCTATCAAGTCCAGTAGCCCAAGGTTGATATTATTGGATATTGTGATGCCTGATATCGATGGCATACAACTTCTTGAGATGATAAAAGAGGCAGATGAGAACATAAAGGTCGTAATGATGAGCGGAGTAGCTGATAATGAAACATGTATCAGTGCTGTTAAAAAAGGCGCATCCGGATATATAACAAAACCCTTCTCGTTACAGCAGATCAAGGTTGCTGTTGCTACTGCTTTATTAAGGTGATGAAAAGAAGAATCTCTATTCTTATAGATTTTATCCTTATATTAGTATTCTGTACCTTTATATTTACAACTATACATATAATGCCTATTATATGGTACGTTTTAAGCCTCGTAATAGGTGAAAGCCTCTTTTACCTGCCCGACATATTACTGGCATTTGTTTTTATAATTTTACTTTTCTATACAGCTTGCGTAAAAAAACAGACAAAGATTTCAAGCTATATTTGCTTTATGGTTTTATCAATCTCAACCTACCTTATATATCTTAATATTAAAGGGCCATACAACAAGATGCATCTGTTTGAGTATTTCATAGTAAGTATATTATTTTTTAAACTATTCCGCCATTACATAACTAATCTCAAGCTTTATATACTAGTGATTATATTAAGTGCCTTAACAGGACTGTTTGATGAAAGCCTGCAGTTTTTTGTATTATCCAGGGATTGCAGTTTAGGAGATCTTAGG
>JABMRG010000063.1 GCA_013202935.1 Candidatus Omnitrophota bacterium | reverse complement strand
AGGACCTTCTGGATATTTTTAATAACCTCGACTGTGTTTGCTTCTGTCTCTTTCTGGATATACAAAGAGACTACCGGGAGTACATTTACGCGGGAATAGCTGGTTGCCTCTAAGAACGAGTCCTTAACTTCAGCAACATCTTTTACCTTGATAATAGACCTGCTTGGAGTGGCGGCTATGCCTATCTCTTTTATGTGCTCCATATCCCTGAATCCGCCTATAACACGTATAAGATGCTTCTGTCTTCTCTGATCATAATCTCCAAGTAAAAGATCGATATTATTGACATTAAGGGCATTTATTACCCTTCCTACAGGCAGACGAAACGACTGTAATTTCCTCTGGTCAACCTCAACAAGTATCTTTCTCTCTCTGCCGCCGCCTATATCAACATTGGCAACTCCGTCTACTCTTAATATACTATCCTTTACCTCTTCATCCACGATCCTTCTGAGCATCTCCGGGGTATACCCCAGGCCAGTTATTGCTATTATTAAAACGGGTTTATCCTCTTGCTCAAACTTTGCTATAACCGGTTTTTCTATCTCCTTGGGCATCTTGCTCTTTATGCGGGAGAATTTCTCCCTTACCTCAAGAAGCGCATAATCCATATTGATGCCAGGCTCAAAACGCATTACAACACGTGAGCGGCCTTCTTCTGAAATAGATATAACATCACGCAGGTGAGAGGTTGCACTTATAGCTTCTTCGATAGGCTTTGTAACCTGCTCTTCTACCTCTTCGGGAGGCATACCACCGCGGATATTGATAAAGATGGATATATCACCACTTGAGAAATTAGGTAATAGTTCTATAGGAAGGCTTAATAAAGAGATAGTGCCGATTATAATGATAGCAAGAAATATCATTGATATTGTAATCGGCCTCTGTACTGAAAAGTGTGGAAGTCCCATTATTCATCAGTTGGTTTATTTTAACATATAATATCTGCCTATTGCTGCCGGGCCTTTTGCTTTTAGTATTCTCTTCTTCAAGAGGTATTTCAAATCCCGCGCTGCTGTAGGAACAGATACATCAAAGTCTTCAGCGTACTGCTTACGAGTAATCCTTTTATTCTGCCTAAGGTATGCTATGAGTTCCTGTTGCCTATCTGCAAGTGAATCCCATAACTTAGGGCGTATCTTGCCTCTTTTTGGCTTTATCTTTTTGACCGGTTTCTTCGGAGCCTTTGGTGCTGCTAGTTTTTGAATTTTCTCTTTTTTAGTCGGTTTCAGTTTTGTAGCCACTTTTGTAGGCGGTGGCACTGGCTCTATAGGCTTTTCTTCTTTGGGCAGCTTTGGGGGCGGCCCTAACTCTATAGGCTCTTCTTTTATCTCTTCTTTTGGTTCTTCTACGGGTTTTTCTTCTTCGAGTTTCTCTTCCTCTGGCTCATCAATCTCTATATCTTCTTCTGCCAGTTCTTCTTCCTTAGGAATGTCTGGTTCTATCACAGGTGGCCTTATATCTTCCTCGGGTATTATCGGCTTCGGTTCTTCTTCTAAAGGTTCTTCCTCGGGCATATAAGGCTCAGGCTTTTCCTCTTTACTGGCCTGGTCCTCTTCTACCTCTTCTTCGTATTCTATTTTTTCTTCTTTCTGCTTAAAGTCTTCATCATCTATCTCGGGGGCCTCCTCAATAGGCGCTTTCTGCTTGGGCCCTGGCCCTTCTTTGTCCGGGCCTGGCTTTGGTGGAGGAATCTCTCGCGGAGGCGGGGGAGGTTTTTTGCCCCGTCGTATAGCTATATAAGAACGTATATCTTCTAAGCCCATATATACTGTAGGTATAACTACCAGAGAAAAGAACGTAGAAACCGCAAGGCCGCCTATAACAGCTATAGCCATGGGCTGCTGTAGGCTCGCGCCTTCATTTAATGCCAATGCCAGCGGTACCAGGCCAAATATAGTAGTAAGTGCTGTCATAATTATAGGGCGCAATCGTCTTCTGCTTGCTGCCAAAACAGCATCATAGGAGCTCATGCCTTCTTTCTTTAGTACATTCGTATAATCTACCAGCACAATACCGTTGTTTACGACAAGCCCGCCCAGGACAATTACACCTAAAAGTACCATTATGCTAATGGGTGTCGCGGTTAAGAAAAGTATCAGGATAACACCTATTATTGAAAGTGGCACTGTAAAGAGTATTACAAAGGGCTGCCATAATGATTCAAACTGTGACGCCATGATCATAAAGACAAGTAGTATCGAAAGTATAAGGGCATTTCGCAAGCTTCTAAAAGAGTCTTGTATCTGTTCCTTCTCACCTGTAAGTTCAGCTGAGTAGCCAACCGGCATCTTAAGCCCCTTTAGCATAGACGCGACCGAATTCGTCACTTTCTTAAAAGATCTCTTAAAAATATTAGCAGTTACAATAACCACTCTCTCCTGATCTTTTCTCTTTATTTCAGTAGGCCCCTTCCCAACGCTGAAATAGGCAAGCTCTGCAAGAGGCACATTTATGCCCAGAGGAGACTGCATCTCTAACCTTCTTACTTTCGGCATGTTGTCACGGTCCTGCTTACGCAGGCGCACCCGTATATCTATCTCCTCTCCTTCTTCTTTAAACTTTGTAGCCAGATAACCCTTGATCGCAGTCTGTGCTGTAACAGCTATGTCGCTCGTCGAGATATTGAATGTTGCGGCCTTTTTCTTAAATACGCTTATCTTAACCTCAGGAGCCGGATCTGTGAGAGTATTCCTTATGCTGTATATTCCTGGTATGCTTTTTAATTTTTTCTCAACATCATCTGTAATCCCTTTTAGTTTAGCGAGGTCCTGCCCTTTAACCTCGATTACAACCGGGGCGCCTGCTTGAAGTGCAGACTGAAACGGACTCTCCTGCAATATATACTCTATATGTGCCCCGCTGAGATCTTGAGGTTTGAGTATCTTCTCTAGTTTTTGCACAACATCTGATGTAGGTATAGTACGATACCCTTCACCACTCTTTCCAAGCCGAGCCAGAGGTTTTAGGTTTACAAGAAGCTGAGCCTGGTTTGGGCCTCTTGTCTCAAGAAGAGCTGTTCCTTTCTTCTCTTTTGTAGAGCCGATATTTACAGTAACACCTTTTACTTCCCGCATCTCAAGAATGTAGGACTCTATCCGCTGCGAGACAGTATCTGTAAATTCAAGCCTTGTGCCTGGAGGAAGATCAAGCTTTACTATAAACTGTCCCTGGTCTACCTTTGGAAGAAGTTCTGTGTCAAGAACAGGAAAGAGCAGGCATGAGACTACAAATATAGCTCCTACCACGCCCAGGCAGAGCGCCTTATGGTCCAGGAAGAATACAAGCACATTGTGGGTCATTTCCTGTAAAGTGCCTATGAACCTTCCGATCAGATCCTGGCTTTCTTCGGCTATTACCCCTGGGATTTTTTTGACCAAAAAACAGATCGCTATTGGGGTAAGCGTCAGAGCAAGCGCAAGCGATATTAAAAGAGATGCTGCAACTGTCCAGGATAGGTCATTACAAATCTGGCCTGCTATTCCAAATACAAATGCCATAGGTAAAAATACAGCCAATGTGGTAAGCGTAGAACCTGTAATGGCTGCACTTACTTCGGTGGCTCCATAAACACTGCCCTCTTTTGCATCTTTCTTCTCTTCCTGACGGTGCCTGTATATATTTTCAACAACAACTATGCTGTTATCAACGAGCATACCTACACCAAGCGCCAATCCGCCAAGTGATATCATATTTAAGGTTATGCCTCCAGAAAGCATAAATGAAAATACAGCAATAATTGAAAGAGGTATATTCAACGCAACTATAGCAGCGCTTCTTACATTACGCAGAAAAAGCAATAGTACCAAAAACGCTAAGATTCCACCCTGCAGGGCAGCGTCTCTTACGCCCTGTATATTGGTCCTTATGGCCTGTGACTGGTCTGTGATGATATCTATGCGAACATCCTTCGGCACCATCTTCTTAAGCTGAGAGACGATCTCCTTTACGCTATTTGCCACCCATAGAGTATGCGCATCAGCCTGTTTCTGTATAGATACTGTTATATTATCCTTACCATTATAGCGGGATATGGATGTCTTGTCTTTGAATGTACTCTTTACAGTACCTATATCTTTAAGCAGTATTAGGCGGCTATCTTTTATCCCCTGGTCCCTCTTTGCCTGTGGATCTGCTATTCCGCCGCGTGAGCCAAATTCATCTTTTTTCTCCCTCTCATCTATACCTACTACTACCTCACCAACCTCTTTAATCACCTTGAATTCACCCATGGTTCTTATCAGGTATTCGTAAAAGCTCTCTTCAATTGTGCCGGCAGGATAATTAAGGTTAGCCTTGCTTATAAACTCAACCACCTTGTTGAGGGCCAGGCCTTTGGACATGAGCCGATCCTGATTTATCTCAATAAGTATCTCTGGGATAAGCCCGCCTGTTACTTCAGCAGCTGCTACACCTTCCGCCTTCTCAAGCTCATTCTTTATAATCTTATTGACAACACTTCTTAGTTCAGCCGGAGAGGTATTTTTAGCACTTATATTTAAGACCATAACCGGTAGTTCAAACGGGTTATACTTCATAACAATAGGGTCTTCTGAACCGCGCGGCAGGCTTTCCTTTATAAGGTCTATCTTCTCCCTTACCCCCATTGCTGCGAAGTCCATATTTGTACCCCAGTTAAACTCTGCCATAACAAGAGAGACTTCTTCTTTAGAGATAGAGCTTATCTTGCGCACGCCGCTTACTGTGCCAACAGCCTCTTCAGCAGGCTTTGTGATAAGTATCTCCATCTCTTCAGGTGCAGCATCCTTGTAGAAGGTAACGACGCTGAGTTGAGGATAGGTTATGGGTGGGTATAGTTCCTGCGGAAGCTTAAACCAGCAGAGAAGCCCTAGTAGAGAGATACCTACAAAGACCATTATGGTCATTATAGGCCGTCGCACTGAAAAGCCCGGTAATTTTGAGCTCAGCACAACTATGAATACTAGTACTACGAAGAAGAATATCGCCATATAAATTAATTCGTTTCACTCTTAATTTATCCAAAGGGGCTGCCGCCCCTATGGCGCTACACAATGCTTCTTTACGTCGCATTGTTCCGCTGTTACCCCTTAAGGGGGTGCCTGCACCCCCTTTAAAACCCCCAGTTGTATGGAATTTTGATAAATTCCATACAATTATAATATAGGCTCCTGTACTTCTATTACATCTACCTTAACATCATCTTTTAATTCTGCCATAGCCTCAGAGACTACCTGTTCGCCTTCGCGCAGGCCATCGACTATTTCGACATAGTCTGTTGAAACATATCCGATCTTTACCTGTTTTGCTTTGGCGATATTCTCATCACTTACCGCATAAACAGAATCAAATTCGCCGTCATTATCTAAATCATACACACAAGAGGAGGGCAGCTTTATGGTATTTTTCTTCTCATAAACCGATATCCATATACGGGCAAACATACCTGGAAGCAGTGTGCCCCTTGGGTTATCATTCTTTATCCTTATCTTTGTTGTAAGTGTGCGGGATTTTCCTTCTATTATAGGGGCTATATTCTCAATCTTACCTTCAAAGTCAACACCGGGATATGTATCTACGTTCACCTTAGCTTTTTGGCCTAATGCTATCCTGCTGATATCCTTCTCAATAACACCCATCTCTGCCAATACGGTAGAGGTGTCATATAGAGATGCTATTTTTACATTGGAGGTCACAAACTCGCCGATCTCAGCATCTCTTGTTCCCATTACTCCATTTATAGGTGAATAGAGATAGGTTTTATCAAGTTCAGCTAACGCAAACTCTACTTCTTTTTGTGCGGCATCTTTTTGTGATTTTGCGCCCCTGGATTCAAGCTCTACCTCCTCAAGCTTTGGTTTTATTATTATGCCATCATCGTAGAGCATCTGGTGTATCTGGAGTTTTTTCTTAGCAGCTTCCTCCGCTATCTCTTGGGTTTTGAGTTTGCTCTTTGAGTATTCAAGTTTTAAGAGGGCGTCTTTCTGATCGAGCGTTGCTACAATATCTCCTTTTCTAAGCAGATCTCCTTCAAAGAAGTTTAGCGAATCTATTATACCGTTTACTGAAAACCTGAGTTCTATCTCACGGTCTCCTTTTATATTGCCCATAGAAGGAAGGACATCTATAAAGTCTCCTCTTGCAACACGGTATGTCCTTACAGTAACAAGTTCTTCAATCGCTTCCTCTTCCGATGTTATCAGTTCTTCTTCAGCCTCTTTCGTTGGCATAAATTTTGTAAAGACCTCGGGCAGTTTTATCTTCTCTGCTATCTTAGGTATAAGCCTTGGGCCTATTACAAAAATAGCTATGCCAACAAAGAGAACAAGCAAGGCTAAAAGAACAAGGGGCTTCACTGGAAGCTTTTTACCTGATAACTTTTTTGGGGTGGGTGGTTTATTGTCCCCTTGGCTTGGTTGGGCCTGCTCTGTCTTTTCCGTTTGGCTAGCGGCTTCGCGAGGTTCTGTGGAATTTTCCTCGGCTGTCGGCCTACTGATAGCCTCCTGCCGCTTATCAACCGAGTTATCTTCTACCGGACTTTTCGCTGCAGCCTCATCTGGAGAACTTTCTTCTTTATTGTTATTGGGGTTGAGATTTTCCTTCATCTTAGAGAAATCTACGGGTTTTTTCTTGCCAAATCTAAAACCAAAAGCACTCATTTTGTCACTCCTTATTTAGTCAACACTAAAATAGTTCTTTATACCAACTGACTTATTAAGCTTTGCCAATGCCAGGTTGAAATCGGATAAGGCCTTTATATATACGGCTTTCTCATCAGCCAACTGTATCATCGCCTCCAGAAGCTGTGACTGGAGCGCTTCATTTAATTCAGACTGGGCCTTTGCTACCTTTACAGCCTCTTCCTGGAAACGAACCTTTGCCAGTGAATTCTTAACCTGTATAATAGATTCCTGATAATTATAATATGCCTCCTTAACCTCAAGTGATATATTGCGCCGTGTATCTATAAGGTCGTTCTCTGCTTTCTCTTTATTTATCCGCGCTTCTTTTATCTCTGAGTTGACTCCCATAATATCTTTATCAAATAAGGCTATTTCGCCTGCGTTTACTGTCGAGCCTGTCTTATCTGTCTGCCCAAGTTTTCTGCTCGTCTTTTCCTTGCTAAACGAATACGAGGGGGTATGCCCCCAGAAGGGCTTGCTTACCTTAATACCTACGCTCCACTCAGGTTCTAAATCTTTGGGTTCTGTAGCATAATATGAATCTGCTATGCCATAAGAGCTGGTCAAATCCACCTTAAAGCTTTTTTTGCCTCTTGCTATTTTTGCTCCATACTTATTAGATTCAACCAGAAGATTATTTACCAGTATATCCGGGTGGTTCTCTGATGAAAGCTCAAGGCATCTTTCTAAGTTTACATCGATAACTTTGAATGGAAGCTCTGTATCAACCTCGGCCAGGTCTATTGTTTTTTCGTTTATATCCAGATTCATAGCTTGTTTAAGTTTAAATCTTGCTAAGGCTAAGTCTCTCTCTGCGGTAGCAAGTTGGAACTGTACCTGGTTGTAGCGAGACCTTACATTTAAGATCTCAAGGTCTGTACTTAGGCCTCTATTGTGCCTTGCCTCGGCAAGTTTCAATACGCTTTCAGCCTTCTGCAATAGGTCTTTCTGCAACCTTATGTTCATAATGGCTGTTACTGTCTCATAATAGCCTTGAGCTACTTTGTAATCGATATCATAGACGGTCTTATCATATTTTGATTTTGCTACTTTCACATTTACCTTGCTCTGTTTGTATGTATTCCAGAGCCTTCTACCCTGATAAAGCGGGTGTTCTGCCTCAATCGAATAGAGCTCTTCTGTAAATTCCCCTTCTTCAAAAACATCGCCTTCTGTGTGAGAAGCCTTGAGTTTTACGTTCGGGAACAGGGTGCGGAGCGCTTCTCTCTTTTTTAGTTTTGCAAGCTGGACCTCTTTCTTTGCGGTCTTGACCTTAGGGCTACTTTCAACGGCAACAGTCTGTGCGTCAGTTAATGAGAGTATACCTTTGCCCTTCACGAAAAGGTCTCGTAAGAGTTCTTTTCCTATCGCCTCTACCATACTTTCTGCTTCTTGTTTGCGTTTTTCTATCTCTTCTTTTTTAAGTCCAGCGATCTTCTCCTCTTTCAGAAGGCCTTCTTTTTTAATCTCCTCTTTCAGTTCCTTCATAAGTTCTTTTCTCATCTCAGGCTCAAGCCTTATCTCTTCTGGTTTAGGTTCAAGCTTCTCCATCTTTACCTCAGGCATCTTTTCTTCTTCTCTAACAACTACTTTTGGTTTTGGATAGTACATCTCTAATATAGTTACAGTAGCATCATCATTGGAGTAGAAGTCTAATGGGAACTCTCCTGTAGGCTTTATAAGGATATGTTTAATGGGATAGAAATATTCATCAAGTATATCAGGGACCGCTTTTGTATTGTCCCTTATTATTTCTAGATGTTTTACATATGCATTCTCTATCTCTATTGTGTCCTCAAGATCGGTATAAAGTGTATCCTGGGGTTTAAGGATTATATCAAATGTAGGATAGTATCTTCTTGATACCTCAAAGCCAACACTATTATTTGTTGATATCACAACAAGCGAAGAATCATCCAATATCTCACAATGCATATAATCTATAATATGTTCATCTATGTCCCCATATGGAAGTTCTACAATGGTCTCCTCTTCTGTTAATTTTAATTCCTCCTGTGAAAGCTCCACTGCTTCTTCAGGGTATTCAATCTCTTCTTCTTTGGTAAGTTCCTGTGAGACCTTTCCTTTGCTAATCTCAGCACCTATGGGTCTTGCCTGAGATACTACTAGCTTGGGCTCTTTGAGCTGTCCTATCTCTATTGCTATTACCTTATTATCTTCAGATAATGATATCTTATAAGGCTGGTTTGAATCGGGTGTTACGATAATATAGTCCAGGGCATAAAAATACTCATCAAGCCCTTCAGGCACTATGGCATAAGGGTTGGCTATTATCTTTATCGACTTGACAACCCCTTCTTCATATTCTGCGT
>JABMRG010000062.1 GCA_013202935.1 Candidatus Omnitrophota bacterium | reverse complement strand
GTCATGCCAACATCGGTTATATACGCTGTACCTTTTGGAAGAATCTTCTCATCAGCAGTCTGGACATGTGTATGTGTTCCAAATACACAACTCACTTTTCCGTCCAGGTGCCATCCCATGGCCACTTTCTCACTTGTTGCCTCTGCATGTATGTCTACAAAGATTATATTTGTCTGCTTTTCTATCTCCTTAACACATCCAAGGGCTTTTTTGAAAGGGCAGTCTGTTGCCTGCATAAAGACCCTGCCGATAAGGTTGATAACTCCGATCTTTGCCCCGCCTTTTGTGTCAAATACGCCATAGCCAAAACCGGGTGCATCATCAGGATAGTTAGCAGGGCGCAGCAGCCTTTTCTCTGCACCAATAAGCTCTACTACCTCTTTCTTTTTCCAGATATGGTCTCCTGATGTAATAACATCTATGCCGAAAGAGAAGAGCTCATCCGCAACAGAAGGGGTTACGCCACTTCCCCCTGCGCTATTCTCTCCATTTGCTATTGTAAAATCTATTTTTTCTTCCTTGCAGATAGAAGAAAGTTTTTCCTTGAGTATCTTCCTTCCCGGAGAACCTGTAATATCACCGATTAATAATACTTTCATTATTTTGCGTACTCTACTGCACGAGTTTCTCGTATAACAGTTACTTTTATCTGGCCGGGGTATTCGAGATTTTCCTCTACCTTCTTAGTAATATCCCTTGCAAGGCTTATGGACTGAAGATCGTTTATCTTATCAGGCTGCACAATAACGCGTATCTCTCTTCCTGCCTGAATCGCAAAAGATTTCTCAACACCCTTAAAGCCTTCAGCTATAGACTCAAGCTTCTCAAGCCTCTTTACATAGGTTTCTAAGGTCTCTCGGCGCGCACCAGGCCTTGTAGCGCTTATCGTATCAGCTGCCATAACCAATACAGCCATGATAGAGTTAGGTTCTATATCTTCATGATGCGCCTCTATAGAATGGATCACCGCTTCTGACTCGTTATACTTCCGTGCAAGATCTGAGCCTATTTTTGCATGGGTGCCTTCTACCTCATGGCTTATTGCTTTTCCTATGTCATGTAAAAGCCCTATTCTTTTTGCGAGGTTAAAGTCCAGGTGCATCTCTCCTGCCATAACACCCATTATATATGCCACTTCCTTAGAGTGCTGGAGAGAATTTTGGCCATAGCTGGTCCTATATTTTAACCTTCCCAATAGCCTTATGATCTCAGGATGAAGTCCATGTATATTAATATCAAATGCCGCTTTCTCGCCTTCTTCTCTTATATGGACCTCCATCTCCTTTTTTACCTTCTCGACAAGCTCTTCTATCCTTCCAGGGTGGATCCTTCCATCCTCTATCAACTTCTCAAGAGTACGCCTTGTGACTTCACGCCTTACAATATCAAAACTTGAAATGGTTACAGCCTCAGGGGTATCATCAACAATAATATCCACGCCTGTAGCAATTTCAAGCGCCCTGATATTTCTGCCTTCTCTTCCTATAATCCTTCCCTTCATCTCATCATTAGGCAGGCTGACAACACTTACCGTAGACTCAACAGTATGTTCAGCAGAGTACCTCTGTATAGCAAGGCTTATTATATCGCGTGCCTTCTTATCAGCTGTCTCTTTGGTTTCATCCTCCACCTTTTTTATAATAACCGCTGCCTCCTGCTTTACCTCTTCCTTCATTCTTTCAAGCAGCAACCTCTTTGCCTCTTCTGATGACATGCCGGCTGCGCGCTGAAGCTTCTGTTTCTCCTCGGCCAACACACGGTTTAATTCCTCTTCCTGGCTCCCCATGCGTTCCTTTATCTTGTTGATCTCACCTTCTTTTTGTACTAATTCTTTCTCCTTACCATCCAATAGGTCTACTTTTCTATCCAGGTTTTCTTCGCGCTGCATCAACCTCTTCTCAAGCTCTTTAAGTTCCTGGCGTGTCTCTTTTGTCTCTTCTTCAAATTCCGCACGTAGTTTCAGTTTCAGGTCCTTCGCCTCGAGCTCTACTTCCTTGCGCAGGTTGCCCGCTTCTTTCTGTGCCTGTTCTACTATATGTTTTGACCTGTCTCCTGCAAGCTTATGCTGCTTCTCAGTGTTGTGCTTGCTTATGAAATAACCTACTAAGAATGAGATTATTCCACCTGCAAGAACTATAAGCCAAAACGTCTTTGGGTTTAAGTTGTACATTATGGTATCCTCCTGTTCCTCTCTATTTTAAATCTGAATGCCGGGCATGTCTAATCGGCAGACAGAATGAGCATTAAAAACAATGGCTCATATATTGTTTATCCTCGTCATTGCGAGGCAAGGCTAAAAATACAATCTCAGGGATTGCTACGCCTTGTGTTATGCTGTGATTACTTTAGTGACAGGAATATCCCAAGAAAGAGTTTTGATCCGGTCTACGATCTGGCAGCTGAATGCCAGGCCAATGGTAGGAATTTTCTTCGGCAGGTTTTTTAGGAATCTATCGAAATAGCCTCCGCCATGTCCAATGCGGTTTCCTTTTTTATCGAAAGCTATTCCTGGAACTACCACCATATCTATATCCTCGATCTTTACGGCCTTCATACTCTCCTTTTTGGGTTCGTATATGCCGTAAGGACCTTTCTGAAGTTGGCCTTTTAAACCGGTTATTTCTGAAAGGATCAAACTCTTTTTTGCTACATCTGTCACTGGTACTATTATTCTTTTACCTAATTTAAGCGCATCTTCTATCATGGACCAGGTGTCTACCTCGTAATCCTTAGAGATGTAAAACATGATAGATTCTGCCTTTTTAAAATCGTTGTCAACAAACAACCTTCCTTTTATCTCTATACAGCTAATACTACGCTCTTTTTCATCAAGAGAGCGCAGTTTGGCTAGTATCTCCTTTCTTATTTTGTCCTTTTCTTTCAACTTTTTAGCTTTCCAATTCTACCATATGAGCCCTGAGATGTCAACCATATCTAGAATTTATTGTTATTGTATTATATTACTTATTCTTACTTAGGCCTAACGTGTAGCTCTAACCTTTATTATATTAAGTTCTTTCTTCATCTCATCAAGCATGGCAAGAATCTCCTGCTGATTGTCGATAACTGTCTGCAGCTTGCCCGCTATAGCAGAAGAGTCCTTATCCTCTGCGCTGGCTGTATCCAAACGCTGCAACAACCCTGCGGAAACAACAGCTATTATTATCAATAGTATAAGTAATGCTGTTTTTGTCTTCATATTATCCCTCCATATTAGATGCCTAAAAGGCCTACGCCTATTACAACAAATACTACACCTAATGACTTCGCAAGCGTAACCTTTTCCGATAATACCAGAACCGCTATTATAAAGCTGACCAAGGGGTATGCCCCTACAATAGGCACAACCCTGGATGCCTCCCATACTTTGACCGCCTTATAATAGAAATACTGCCCTATTAATCCTGCTAACAATGCCTCTATGAGTATTAAAAAAACACTCCCCATATTACACGTGGAGAGTGTCTTAAGCTGCCCGCTCATCAAAAATGCTGATAAAAAAATTATCGCGATAAAGGTATTTCGAAAGACAATGGCAGTCATCAGCGGCAGCTTTGCCAAACCTGCCTTTGCAAATATAGGGGCAAGCCCCCAGCATATCATCACAATTAAGGCATAGATAAAACCTTGACGAGCCATGGGTACCTCCTTGTCTGGTTAGCTTATCTCTATTACAACCTACTCGATCGGACGCTCTTTAAGTGGTTTAAAGCTTAAGCCTGAATCTGCAGATGGTATCGGTGCAACCGGCTCACCAAGCAAGAATTTACCCTTTGATATCTTCTCCTTAAGTTCCTCTGCTATCACTTTCGCTTTCGCATAGCTTGAAAGCGAAGCTGTTGGTACATCTTTTCCTTTTATATTTATAGCACCTGTCTTCAGCTGCTTATAATTGACCTCTCCTAGTGAATTTGAGATGCCGTTAGGATAGTCATTCGAGTAATCTACTATCTGGGTAAATATCTCTTCGTCTTTGACCGCGGTATACTTTATTATCTCCTCGCTTAAGATAGGTATGGGTATGCCCATGCCTACCGTAAGAGTCGCACCATAACCCTCAAACGAGGTACCACGTAGCCATTCAGGTTTCATAGTCTTTAAATCACCTATAACCGCTATCGTGCCTGCCGGGGCCTGCGTAACACCATTTGGCTTTCGTTTTACAGTAGGGTTATGTTGTGTGCCTTGCCAAATTATGTAGCCTTCTCCTCCACCTAAAAATATCCTTGAGCCTATACCAAAAGTCTTGTAGTATGGGTCATTTAGGAGTGGCGAGAGCTGGCCTGCAGAACAATAGTTTGCGTTGCCAAGATCTTGTTTCAGTATGCCCATATATGTATATATGGGTTTTTCCTTATTAAGGTTTACTGCTACATTATAGTTCTGATAGCAGTTCCTGGGGTTAAAGAGCACAGCTTCATTAAGATCCTTTATGTTTATAAGGGTCTCAAGCTTTTTGCGAGGATAACAGTCTGTGCCATAGGCGCTCGCGACAAGCCTTATATCCTTGCCTGCTACAAGATCCTCTATTACATGCGCTCCTCCGTACTCAAACTTACCTGGAAATACCTTATTGCGAGGGTCATCATCTGCTAATGCTGTAGCTCCTATATAGATATCAACAGCAGCAAAACCTGCATGAGCACTAACATCATTTAAGGTAACCTTTCCTCCGCCTATCTT
>JABMRG010000061.1 GCA_013202935.1 Candidatus Omnitrophota bacterium | reverse complement strand
GTATTAACGGCAGATTACGGGAAAGAATAGAGCCTGCATGCGGACAAAATGGAATACAAGTATTTTATCCGGACCGTAAGCTTTGTACTGATAACGCGGCTATGGTGGCCGGGCTCGGCTTGCAGCTTTACCGGAAAGGAAGGAGAAGCGCGTTTGATCTTAGCGCGCAGTCAAATCTGGGAATGGGATAAAAAGGGGAGGGTATGGAGATGAAAAAAAGAGACAGAGGGCGTGAGCAGGAAGAGAAGGAAAAAGTTTTAGATGTTGATGCCAGTATGCAGGGAACGATGATCTTTAAAGACCCTGTAAACTTGCGCATAAACGGCGAATTTGAGGGAAAGCTTGATACAAAGGGTATGCTCACCATTGGACAGACTGCAGAGGTGAAGGCAGATATAAGTGGTGAAGATATTACAGTAGCAGGAAGAGTGTCTGGTAATATCACTGCCACAAAAAGATTAAGCCTTGTTGCTCCGGCCAACATAGATGGTGATATAATAACACCAGCCCTTAATGTATCAGAAGGTGCTGTATTGAATGGCCGCTGCCAGATGTCAAGTACAGAAGAATCGACTGCAAATTCTTCAAAGAGCAAGGGAATGACTATTGATGAGGTTGCACGTTACCTTGAGGTCGACACCTCATTAGTAGAGGAATGGGCTACGCAGAAGAAGATACCTGCTTCAAAGGATAGTAACAAGTGGAAATTTACCAAGGAAGATATTGATAGCTGGGTAGCAAAAGAGAAGGTAAGTCACTAGGACGCTCCACAAGTAGATTATGACAGATAAGTTGCTTACACTTAAAGAGGCAGCTGATACCATAGGTGTCTCTGAAAAAGAGGTCCAGCGCCTTGTAGATGATGGTGAACTCTCTGCCTATCAGATAGGTGGTGTCTATCTAAGGTTCAAAGAGGAGCAGGTTTTCTCGTTGAGGGCAAAATATTCAAAAGAGCCCTCATCTTCCCCACCATCCTTACAGATTAATAAAGAGGCCACTACCGCTAAAGGAACCATCATATCAGCAATAAAAGATTTCTTCTATTTTAATGACTTTTATATTATCTCAATAGCCGTGGCAATAGGCCTCTTTTTTATCATTTTAAAATCAATAAGATGAAGAATATAATTATTATATCTGTATCATTTATATTATGTAACTGCGTTAGTAATCTTTATGCTGATACGGTCTATTTTGAGGGTGGGTCAGAAGAAAAGGGCATTGTAGTGGAGAAATACCATGACCGTATAATCTTAAATACTATTGACGGAGAAAAAGATATACAAAGAAGCGAGATTAAGGACATCTTATACGATAGAAAGGAAGAGAATCTGGTTAAATTAGGCGACTTTCATCAAAGGAAGGGAAACCAGAAAAGGGCCTATCAATATTACAAAAAGGCCTATGAGCTTAATCCTGAATTTAAAGAGGCAAAGGATAAATTTATTCATTTAAGGTCTGTTATATTAAGAACCCCTGAGAAGCAGTTGCAAGATAGTATGTCTAGGAAGCAAGCCCTCTTTAAGCACTCCGGTAAAGTTTATGATCCATCCACCACAAAAAAAGTTCCTTCTACGCAAGAGGAAAATTTCAAGGCTGCTACCGGCCTTATATTAACAATGGATAAAGAGTTACCTATAGTGGAGTCTGTTGGTAATGCATCTGCAGCTGAAGAAGCCGGATTAGTAACAGGAGATCAGATCGTTGCGATATGGGGTAAGATGGCAGGGTATCTTGATCTAACAACTATGATTGAGATGATTATGGAGAACCCTTCGGCTGAGATTATATTTACTATCAAAAGAAAGATAACAATTGCAGGCATGGAAAAAGTTACGATAGCATAGATACCTTAGGCCTGTCTCTTGATATTCAGGAGCAAGGCATAGTTATATCAGGTCTAAATGAGAACAGTAAAGCTATAGATTACAGTTTTTCTGCAGGGGATATCATCTCTGATATTAACGGTGAATCTACCCGATATATGCCATTTAATATTGCTAAATCAAAGATAGATAAGTCTTTATACGATGGAAGATCGGAGCTTACTATAATAAGAGACGTGGCTCTATGGAGAAAGGAGCTGTAGCAATGGTCAGTGCTAAGAGGAAAAGATATTTTATAAAGAGAGACTTCCAGATAAGGTATGCAGCTATCATTGCAGGTTTTATACTATTATCTGCTATAATTTCCAGCATAACGACATACTTGGCAGTATTTCCATATCTTTCAGAGAAGCTTGCCAATGTATATCCACAAGGCAGGTTGATGGCAGTCCTAAAGAATGCAAACATGAAGGCCCTGCTCTCAACAGTAGTAGTAGTACCTTTTATAGCATGGTTTAGCCTTTTTCTTTCGCATCGCATAGCAGGCCCATGGCATAGATTGGAGATGACGCTTAATGATATGGCAAGGGGCAACTTCAGCTATGATATAAAGCTGCGAAAAGGTGATGAGCTGCAGAGTTTGGCTGAGTCTATTAATAGAGTAATAGTTAGCATAAGGGCCAAAAACAGTGAGTATACAGCCTCTATAAGCTCACTTACAGAAGAATTGCAGGTGCTGGAGGCTGAAGTCAAAAGAGAGCCCCCGGATATTATGAAGATCAACCTCCTTATGTCAAAGATGCACGAGGCCTTGAAGGAGTTCAAATCCCCCTAAACAGAGTTATATTCTTGACAACTTCTTATATTTTGTGTATATTATATTTAGTATGAAATCATATTATAATATAATTATACTATTATTAAGTTTAACACTCTTCTATTCATTTCCTGTCTTTGCACAGCCGCAAGAGGCTTCTTCTATAGATTATTCTATACAGAGAGCAGCAGAGCTTGCTGATAGTAAGCAGAAAGAGGCACAGAAGAAGCAGGCTATGATAAATCAGCTCTTTAATAAAGGAAGAGGTGCATACGCATCACGTAGATATAAGGATGCTGCAGACTACTTCCAGCAGATCCTGGATATAGACCCATCATATGAGCCTGCGAAACTTTTTCTTGAAGGCGCTATTATACGGATTGAGATATCAAGGGAATACGGGACAATTAATAGCCTGAAACTGCAGATGGCAGATATTATAGCCGAGTATGATAACCGCTGTAATAGAGTACATAGTCTTGCAGTTAAATACTTCCTGGAGAAGGCACAACAGAAATGCCAGATAGGTGACTACAAAGGGGCAGAGGAATTTTATAACATCTGTTATAAGATAAACCCCTATGCTAAGGATAAGATTGAGTGGTTTGTTAAGGCAACACATGATCTTGCCAAACTTTCTAATGAGTTGGATGAACATAGTAGGAGGATAGAGGAACTGACTGTATTTGAGCCTTAGGAGACTCCTTGGTATTTTAGTAGCTCTTGCCTTGTAATTTTAGTTTTACCTTTTAGCCCTTTCCCAAACAATTTAATCCAAACAGACAATAGATGGAATTAAATTAGATATGAACCCCAAAAGGCTTTTTTTGATTGATGGTAACTCATTCTGTTATCGTGCATACTATGCCATAAGAGAGTTGAGGAACTCCAAGGGATTTCCTACAAATGCAGCATACGGTTTTATTGCAATGCTCAAGAAGATAATCGATTCAGAGTCTCCTGATTATTTAGCTGTCTCATTTGATCTGAAGGGCCCTACTTTTAGGCATGAGAAGTTTGAAGATTATAAAGCCCACAGAAAACCGATGCCAGATGATTTAGTAGTTCAGATGCCAGTCATAAAGGATATCTTAAGAGGCTACAACATACCGATATATGAAAAAGAAGGCTTTGAGGCAGATGATATAATTGGCACCGTAGCTACAAAGGCAGAGAAGAAAAAAATAGAGACATTTATAGTAACAGGAGACAAAGATGCGCTTCAGCTTGTCTCCGACCTTGTTAAAGTCTACTCAACACACAAGGAAGGCCTTATCTATGATGAAAGAGCTGTAAAGGAAAGATATGGTGTGGGGCCTGATGCGGTAATTGATATCATGGCCCTTATGGGTGATACAAGCGATAATCTTCCAGGCGTACCTGGCATAGGAGAAAAGACCGCAATAGAATTGATAGCTGAGTTTAAGAGCCTGGATAATCTTCTTAAGAATATAGATAGCCTAAAGAGTGAGGCAAAGAAGAAGCTGATCAAAGAAAATGTTGAAAAGGCACACCTTACAAAAGAGCTTGCAACAATAGATACAGATGTAGATGTAGATATAGATTTTGATGATATGAAGCTGAAAGAGCCTGATAACGAAAAATTGGTCGCACTTTTCAAAGAGCTTGAATTTAAGAAGCTTATGGAAGAGTTTATGTCTCAAGAAGAGATTGAGGGTGAATACAAGGTAATAGCTAAAAGAGAAGAGTTCAACAAGCTGCTTGAGTCTTTAAAAAAGCATAAAGAATGGGCTTTTGATTTTGAGACAACAGGCATTGACCCTATGGATGCTGATGTTGTGGGAGTCTCTTTCTGTTTTAAGAAAGGAGAGGCCTGTTATATAAGTTTTATCAAGACCAGTGCAACCTTTTCTGATAAGGATTATATACTAAAAGCATTAAAACCTATATTTGAGAATAAAGATATTAAAAAGATAGGACAGAATATAAAATACGAAAAACTCCTGCTTAAAAATATCGGCATAGAGCTAAAAGGTATCTCTTTTGATACTATGGTTGCATCATACCTTTTAAATCCATCAAAACTTAACCATAATTTATCTGATATATCCTTAGAGTATCTTGGTATTAAGATGACCCATATTTCTGAGCTTATAGGTAAGGGAAGATCTCAGATCACAATGGATAAGGTCCCTATACCCGATATATCGAGATACTGTTGCCAGGACAGTGATGCCACTTTTTCTCTTAAGAGTATCTTAGAAAAGAAGCTTAAAGAGAAGAATCTGTATGAGCTGTTTTGTAGTATAGAGATACCTTTAGTAGATGTTCTTTCTGATATGGAGTTTATAGGCGTTGCTATAGATAAGAATTTTCTGCAGAAGATGTCAGTTGCTATGTCTGACAGGCTTGCAAAACTTACCAAAGAGATTTATGAGATGGCAGAGGGAAACGAGTTTAATATTAACTCCCCTAAGCAGTTGGCTGAAGTTCTCTTTGAGAAACTGAAGCTTCCTGTTGTAAAGAGGACTAAGACAGGCCCTTCTACTGATGTTGAGGTCTTAAATAAGCTTGCCACCAAGCACGCTCTTCCTAAAACAATATTGGAATATAGAGAACTGACTAAATTGAAGTCAACATATGTGGATGCTTTGCCTGAGCTTATAAATTCTAAGACGAAAAAAGTTCATACATCATTTAATCAGACCGTTACAGCGACAGGAAGATTGAGCTCATCAGAACCTAACCTGCAGAATATACCTATAAAGACCGATATAGGCAAAAGGATAAGAAAGGCATTCATATCTTCATTTAAGGATGGAGTAATACTTTCAGCAGACTACTCACAAATAGAACTTCGTATCCTGGCGCACCTATCAGGTGATAAGAATCTTTTAGATGCATTCAAACGCGATATAGATATACATACATACACCGCCTCTTTGATATTTGACTGTAAAGAGTCTGATGTGGATGAGAAGATGCGTTCGCAGGCAAAGACAGTAAACTTTGGCATAGTCTATGGCATGAGCCCTTATGGTTTAGCAAAGGAGTTAGGCATTGCGCCGGATACTGCAAAGGTCTTTATAGATGCCTATTTTTCAAGGTATCCTAAGGTGAATGAGTATATGCAGGAGACAATAGCATTTGCGAAAGAGAACGGTTATGTGCTTACTATGTTAAATAGAAGGCGCTATATACCTGAGATAAATTCGAATAATCAGAATATAAGGATGTTCGCAGAACGGACCGCAATAAATACACCTATACAGGGCTCCGCAGCAGATATTATAAAGATGGCTATGATACATATAGATGAAGAACTGAGGAAGAAAAAGCTTATAGGCAACATGGTACTTCAAGTACATGATGAGCTTGTATTCGATCTTCCTAAGAAAGAATTAAAAGAGATGACAGCCATTGTAAAAAAAGGAATGGAAGAGGTAGTTAAGTTGAAAGTGCCAATAAGCGTAAATATATCCAGTGCAAAAAACTGGATGGAAACATAAATAATGAAGATACTATTTTGTGCAAGTGAAGTTGTACCGTTCGCAAAGACAGGTGGCCTGGCTGATGTAGCAGGAGCCCTGCCTATTGCTCTTGAACACCTTGGGCACGAAGTGAGGATAGTTCTTCCTAAATATAAGGAAGTAAAGGAAGAAGGCGATTCTGCTAAAATAGGCAATAATATAAAGGTCCACTTCATTGTAAACGATAAGCTTTATGATAAAGATGGGCTTTATGTAGATGATACAGGTAAAGACCACCCTGATAATTTAGACCGTTTTGGATACTATTGCAG
>JABMRG010000060.1 GCA_013202935.1 Candidatus Omnitrophota bacterium | reverse complement strand
CTATGCCACAGCTGCTTAATGAGTTCCAACCATTTCAAATAGTAATTTTTTTATTTTTTTGCTTGCGTGGGTTTGGCTTTTATGTTAATATACACAAAACATGAGGAGGTGAGTAGATGAAGAAACTAGTAATTGTCGCACTCTTAATATCTTTTGTTATAGGTAGTCTTTCTCTTTCAGCCATTGCGGAAGATAAGGTACAAACAGCCGTTGCAGAAGATAAGGTACAAAGATCCACTAAGAATCTAGCATTAGGCTGGACAGAGATACCAGATGCAATTGCCAAGGTTACAAAGGATACTGATAACCCGTTCCTAGGCCTTACTATCGGACTTTTGAAGGGCGTAGCCAATGCGTTTGCAAGAACAGTTTCAGGAGCGGCAGAGGTTATAACCCTTCCCGCTAGCAGAGATACAGAGCCTGCTATCAAAGATTCTATGGTAGAGGTAACTCCAGGAAACACAAAGTAACCCATTAAATGTTAATAGTTTAGATTTCGACTTCACTCGGCCAAAGCCTAAAAGCGAAGTCGTAGATAAGATTATCTAGACATCAAAGGGCTGTCAAGTGGCAGCCCTTTTTTATTGTATGAAAAAATCGATATCAGTAATAGGTAGTGCCAATTGCAGCGAGGCTGAATACAAGATAGCCACAGAGGTAGGTGCTGAGATAGCACGCAAAGAGGGAGTGCTTATTTGCGGTGGTTTGGGCGGTATTATGGAGGCTGCCTCAAAAGGTGCCAAGGATGCAGGCGGAGAGACAGTTGGCATACTTCCCAGCGCTGATAAGGAATGCTCAAATAATTTTATTGATATAGGAGTGGTTACTGGTTTAGGCGAAGCCAGAAATATAATAGTTGCCTTAAGCGGAGATGCTGTGATAGCTATAGGAGGTGAACTCGGTACACTTTCTGAGCTCTGCTTTGCAATGAAGAACAAGAAACCGGTCATAGGTATTGGTACATGGGAGCTGGATAAGAGTTATTGCAGCAAGGTAAATATGATTACTGCAAAGACAGCAAAAGAGGCAGTAGATAAGGCATTCTCACTCATTCAATAACATGAAAATATACCTTCTTCTTATTATTACGCTCAGTTTTATATCCTTTGGTTGCGCAAGCAGCAAGATCTACGTTGACGCAGATGAGGTCTCTGGCGTTGGCGCTGTGGTAGAGTTTCCAACAGGCAAGATTATCCCAATAGAGATCAAGGAGGTTGTCTCCGGTAATACTATCAGATTGACGAATAAAGAAGAGGTTGTCCTTATCGGAACTTATATACCCAACATATACAATATCAGAGAGGCTGCAAAGGCCTTTACTAAGAATATAGTTACAAAAAATGAGATAAGGTTTGAGTTTGATAAACAGCAACGCGATTCAAAGAGAAGGCTTCTTGCCTACGTCTTTACGACTGATGGGCAGCTTATCAATGCCGAGCTTATACGTGAAGGCCTGGCACAGGCGCTTATGGCGCCTGGTAATACAAAACATCAGGATAGGCTTCTTAAGGCAGAGGCTGACGCGCGTGAAAAGAAACGTGGTCTATGGTCTGATGAATTTAAAAAGAATAGATAGGGGGAATGCGCTATGAGTATATTTGTATTTATTGCGGTACTTATTGTGGCCTATTTTGTTGTCAAGATCGGTGCAGCAGCCTTTGAGCTGACCGGCCTGGATCCTGAACAGTCGAATTTTCAGTCTGTCTCTACCTTTACAGGAACAGGTTTTACTACCAGAGAGGCGGAGCTGATAACATCACATAAGGATAGGCGTAAGATAGCATCTGCCCTTATGATCTTAGGCAATGCGGGTTTTGTTACACTTATAGCAGCCCTGGTAACCACAATAACCCCTGGTGCTACACCCAAGCTGATAATACCTGTCGAGCACCAGCTTCCAGATTTTTTGATTCCATACTATAACCTATCTCTGATTCTGCTACTGCTATATCTGGTTTATAGACTCTTTCATTCAAGTAGGTTAGCAGAAATCCTGATCGATAAGGTCCAGCAGCAGATGGTTGATAAGAACCTGATACAGAAGGCACGCTTTGAAGAACTTCTGCTGAATGCAGAAGGCTATGGTATCTCACAAGTACAGCTGACAGACAAGAACCCTCTTTTGGGCAAGAGCCTATCTGAGTCGAAGTTGCGCGCAAACGATATACTGGTTCTTTCGATAGATAGAGGAGATGACCATATAATAAACCCGCCTGCAACTACGAAGTTTACGCTTAGTGATAAGCTGGTCTGTTTTGGTAAGCTTGATAACATACGTAAACTTACCTATGAATAGATATAAAAAAAGATTAGTTTTTTCCTCGCTTATCCTGCTTGGTGCGGTTCTTCTTCTTGCGCCAAAGGCCTCCATTTCCCAGGATACCAAGCCAATACATACAATCTCCATAGATGATTATATTATAAATCCCGCAGTAGAGGAATATATCATTAAGGCTATTAAGGCCTCAGAAGATGAGGCTCAGTGCCTTATAATTTATCTTGATACACCAGGCGGCCTTCTAAACTCAACACGTAATATTGTAAAGAGCATTATAAATTCCAGCATACCTGTTATAGTCTATGTGTCTCCAAAAGGTGCGCGTGCAGGCTCAGCAGGAGTCTTTATAACCCTATCTGCCAATATCGCGGCCATGGCACCTTCGACCAATATAGGCGCAGCACATCCTGTTCAGATCAAGCAAGATAATAACTCGTTTTCCAAAGTGATAAAAGAGCTCATAAGGTATCTCAGGAAGGAGAATGCAGTAAAAGAGCAAGAGCCATATGGTGCCCCGAAGGACGAAGAGGAAGGCCAACAGGCAATTCTTTCTAAGAAGATAATGAATGATACGCTTGCCTGGGTGAGCACTATAGCTGAGTCAAGAGGGCGCAATGTTGAATGGGCAAAAAGAACTGTATCAGAAAGCATCTCTGTTACTGAAAAGAAAGCACTCGATATTGGGCTGATAGATTTTATAGCAGAGGACACAGAAGACCTTATTAAGAAGCTTGATAAGCGAAGGATACATGTCAAGGGTAGCCATGTTACATTAAAAACTTCAGGCGCTCTAATCAAGAATATTGATATGACATTCAGGCAGAGTTTTTTAAATATTGTTGCAAATCCAACAATAGCTTACATACTGGTCATGTTGGGATTTTATGGGCTCCTCTTTGAGTTTACCCATCCGGGAATTGGTTTTCCAGGTATTGCTGGGGTGATAGCAATTATACTCGGCTTCTATAGTTTGCACACATTGCCTACGAATTTTGCTGGCATAGCCTTGATCATACTCTCAATAATATTGTTTATTGCTGAGACGCAGGTTGCAAGTTTTGGGCTTCTTACCCTGGGAGGCATAACCTGCATGTTCCTCGGCTCTATTATACTTATAGATTCTCCATATGAGTTTATGCAGATTTCAATCAAGGTAATACTGCCCTTTGTGCTGTCTACGGCAGCTATAACAGTCTTTCTGGTAAGCGCGGTGGCAAAGGCCCACCGTAGAAAGATTATCAGTGGGAAAGAAGGCCTTATTGGCGAAGAGGCAGAGGCCCTAAAAGAGTTTAAGAAAAGATCAAAGTCAGGTTTTGCGCATGGCAAGGTATTTGTGCATGGCGAGACATGGAAGGCAAAATCATCTGATATTATAAAGAAAGGAGAAAGGTCAGAGGTGATAGGTGTGAGTGGAATGGAGCTTTTGGTTAAAAAAGGAGGCTAAAAATGTCTATTGGACTATATGTAATTATTTTTATTGTTATCTATCTAGCTAACTCTATAAAGATATTAAAGGAGTATGAGAGAGCGGTAATATTCAGGCTGGGCAGGATACTACCAAGCCCAAAAGGCCCCGGCATTATATTTGTATTTGCGCCGATTGATAAGGCGGTCCGCGTAGGCCTGCGTACAGTAGCGCTTGATGTTCCACCCCAGGATATTATTACCAGAGACAACGTATCTGTCAAGGTAAATGCTGTTGTCTATTACCGCGTAATGGATGCAAATAAGGCCATTGCTGAAGTAGAGAACTTTGGATTTGCCACGAGCCAGATGTCGCAGACAACACTGCGAAGCGTAATGGGCCAGGTTCAACTTGATGAACTTCTTTCTGATAGAGAGAAGAT
>JABMRG010000006.1 GCA_013202935.1 Candidatus Omnitrophota bacterium | reverse complement strand
GTATAAGAGAAGCAAAGGCACGAGGCGCAAAGGTTTTATCCATAGTAAATGTTTTAGGCTCTACTATTACCAGGGAATCGGATGGTGTGATATACACACACGCAGGGCCTGAGGTAGGGGTTGCGTCTACCAAGGCTTACACTGCCCAACTTTGTGTACTCTATCTTTTGGCAATACATTTAGCACTTCTTAAAAAGAGAATAAGCAGGCAAAGGGCGAAGAAGCTGCTTTCTGAGATGGCGAGGCTCCCCCAGCAGGCTGATAAGATATTAAAAGATTCTAAGGTGATCCAAAGAATAAGCAAGCACCACTACAACAAGTACTGTTTTCTTTATCTGGGGAGAAACCTAAACTTTCCCAACGCGCTGGAAGGAGCATTAAAACTAAAAGAGATCTCATATGTCCATGCAGAAGGCTATGGCGCAGGCGAGATGAAACACGGGC
The DNA here is from genome assembly GCA_013202935.1 of Candidatus Omnitrophota bacterium. GTDB lineage: Bacteria > Omnitrophota > Gorgyraeia > JABMRG01 > JABMRG01 > JABMRG01. The sequence continues at coordinate 8,394 of JABMRG010000006.1, read as the reverse complement.
CAATAGCGTTAATAGACAAGACCATGCCTGTTGTATGCATTGCGAACAAATCCTCTGTATACGATAAGATGGTTTCTAATATCCAGGAGATAAAGGCAAGGGGAGGCATAGTAATCAGTATCGCGACAGAAGGCGACAAGCACATAAAAGACCATTCTGATTATGTTTTCTTTATACCGGACGCAGAGGAGCTTTTCTCGCCGATTCTTACAGTATTGCCGCTTCAGCTTCTTGCCTACAATATTGCCGTTAGAAACAAACGCGACGTTGACCAGCCGCGTAACCTGGCAAAATCCGTAACAGTAGAATAGATATGAGCGGCATCTTATATATAGTTGCTACTCCTATCGGTAACTTAAGCGACATTACTTTTCGGGCCATAGAGACGCTAAAGGAAGTAGACCTTATAGCATGTGAAGATACACGCCACACAAGAATCCTGCTTTCGCGGTATAGCATATCGAAACCCTTAACTAGTTATTTTGAGCATAATAAACTCAAAAAATCAAAAGAGTTAATAGTTCTTTTAAAAGAAGGAAAGGCCATAGCCCTGGTAAGTGATGCAGGCACACCAGGGGTAAGCGATCCAGGCTACAGAATAATTAAGGATGCTATTGACAGCGGTGTAGAAATTGTGGCTATTCCAGGCGCAAGCGCTGCTATAGTGGCACTTGCGTTGTCGGGCATGCCGACAGACAGATTTGTCTTTGAAGGGTTTTTACCAAATAAGCGAGCTGCGCGGAAAAAACGTTTAGCTGAGTTTAAGAGCGAGAAGCGGACCATCATTATCTATGAGTCACCTCATAGGGTTTTGGCAGCCTTAAGAGATATAAAGGAAGTCTTAGGTGACATAGAGATTGCCTGCGTAAGAGAGGCTACAAAGAAATTTGAAGAAGTGAAAAGAGCAGATGCCAGCAAGCTTATTACGCATTTTGAAGAGAAAGCTCCAAAGGGCGAGTTTGTTTTAGTTGTTAGCTTAAAAAGGAGAAAACAGGTTGAAGGCACATAAGACAGCGATAGTTTCAGATAAGGCGAAGATTGCAAAGAGCGTAGAGATAGGCCCTTACTCTATTATCGAAGAAGGGGTTACAGTAGGCCAGGGAACCAAGATAGGCCCCCATGCGTGTATCTATAAAGGTACAACCATAGGAAAAGAGTGCCACATCCATGCGGGCGTGGTGTTAGGGGACGAGCCACAAGATCTGGACTTTGAAGGCAAAGACTCTTTTGCAAGGATCGGGGACAGAAATACTTTCAGGGAATATGCGACAGTCCATCGCGGCACAAAAGAAGGTTCATCCACAGAGATAGGCAATGATAACTACTTTATGGCTTTCTCGCACATAGCCCACAACTGTCTTATAGGCAACGGTGTTATTATATGCAACAATACGCTTCTAGCAGGCCATGTTATTATAGAGGACAAGGCCTTTATATCAGCAGGGTGCCTTCTCCACCAGTTTATACGCATAGGCACGCTTAGCATAATAGGCGGAGGTGTAAAGATAGGCAAAGACCTCCCTCCTTTTATGATGTCAAGCATCAACAATGTAACAGATTCTTATAATGTAATAGGGATTAAACGGGCAAACCTTTCTTTAGAAGCGCGCAAAGAGATAAAAAATGCTTATAATACGATCTATAGATCGGGCATGAACCTTGCAAATGCTCTTGCAGAGCTCGAGAAGACAAATCCAGGAAAAGAAGTGCAGTATCTGCTAAAGTTTATCCGCGCATCAGAACGTGGCATATGCTTTAATCGTTCAAACCGCAAGTAAGAATAAGGTTTTACCTTGACACAAATCACTCTAAGTGGTATAATCTTGCACAATATAGAACCTTTTAAACCGGTCCAGAGAGCCCGGAAAAGGAAGAAAAATGAAAAAAGAGATTATAATACTAATATCCGCGTATAAATGGCGCGGATTTTTTATTGCCTACAGGGTATAAAGATGAGGCCAAAAGAAAAAGCAAAATTAATGGATAAGGATGCAATAGGGCGTGCTCTGACCCGCATAGCCCATGAGATCATAGAGCACAACAAAGGCGTAGAAAAAATAGCTATAGTCGGCATAAAAAACAGGGGTGAACACCTTGCCATGCGGGTAGCTGCTATTATAGAAAAACACAAGGGCAAGAGCCCCCCGCTTGGGGTCTTAGATATTACCCTTTACAGAGACGACCTTACAAACCTGGCACAGCAACCCATAGTCCGTGAGACAAAGATAGATTTTGATATCTCAGAAAAGCATATTATATTGGTAGACGATGTACTATATACAGGAAGAACTATAAGGTGCGCCCTGGATGAATTGATAGACTTTGGTAGGCCGCAGACTATACAGCTTGCGGTTTTAATAGATAGGGGGCACCGAGAGCTGCCAATAAGGGCAGACTATGTTGGCAAGAATATACCCACATCCAAAAACGAGAGGGTTGAGGTACGGTTGGCAGAATCTGATGGCAAGGATGAGGTTTTGATCTTAGAGTAGGGCTAAAAATATGATAAAGTGGAACAAGAAGGATTTAACAGGGCTTAGAGACTTAAGCAAGGAAGAGATAGAGCTTATTCTTAATACAGCTTCCTCTTTCAAAGAGGTCTCAACAAGGGGCGTTAAGAAGGTGCCCGCTCTGCGCGGAAAGACAGTTGTCAATTTATTTTATGAGCCTTCAACAAGGACAAGGGTTTCTTTTGAAGTAGCTGCAAAGAGGCTTTCAGCGGATGTAATCAATGTGTCCACAGAGACATCGAGCGTCAAAAAAGGTGAGACCCTGATAGATACTGGCAGCAATATCCAGGCCCTCAGGGCTGATATTATAGTAGTAAGGCACAACTCATCCGGCGCAGCAATAATACTTGCACGCCACCTCGGCATCTGTGTTATAAACGGAGGCGATGGCTGGCACGAACATCCTACGCAGGCGCTTCTTGACATGTTTACGCTAAAGGAGAAACTGGGAAGAATAAAAGGATTGAATGTTGTTATAGTCGGGGATATAGCACATTCGCGTGTTGCGCGCTCAAATATCTGGGGCCTTACAAAGCTGGGTGCCAGAGTAACGGTCTGCGCCCCAAAGATGCTTATACCACCAGGCATAGAAGAGATGGGCGCAAGAGTTGAGTATGATATTGACAAGGCACTTAAAGAGGCAGATGCGGTGAATGTTCTTCGCATGCAGTTTGAACGCGATGAAGGAGCCGCTTTCCCTGAGCGCTTTGAATATTTTAGAAAGTTTGCTATTACAAAAGAGCGTCTTGCAAAGACAAAGAAGGATATCGTGGTTATGCACCCAGGCCCCATCAACAGGGGTATTGAGATATCCAGTGAAGTGGCAGATGGCGACAATTCTGTGATACTTGAGCAGGTTACTAATGGTATAGCCATAAGGATGGCGGTGCTCTTTCTGGTGTCGCAAGGGAGACAATCAAAATAATGAGCTTATTGATAAAAGGCGGCCGCGTAATAGATCCAGCAAACAAGATAGATGGAATATGCGATATCTTGATAGAAGGTTCTAAAATATCCGCGGTTGCCAAGGATATAAAACAGAAAGCCAAGCAGGTAATCGAGGCTAAAGGCAAGATTGTTATGCCCGGCCTCGTAGATATGCACGTTCACTTAAGGGAACCGGGCAGGGAAGACAAAGAGACCATTAAGAGTGGGACAGAAGCTGCTTTAAAAGGAGGCGTTACAACGCTCTTAGCCATGCCTAACACATCGCCGCCCATAGATTCTATAGAAAATATACGCCTCTTAAAAAAAGCCATTAAAAAAGATGCTAAGGCAGATGTCTTGATAGCAGCAACGATTACAAAAGCTCACGCGGGAAAAGAGCTTACAGATATGGCTAAGCTAAAAAAAGAAGGCGCGGTTGCGGTCACCGATGACGGCTCATCTATAGATGATGAAAAAAAATTACTCAATGCCCTAAAGAAAGCAAAGGATAGTAGGTTGACGGTCTCTTGCCACTGCGAAGACAAGGCACTTTCAGCAGGCGGCCATGTAAATTTAGGGTTTACATCAACAAGCATGGGCCTTCGTGGCATATCCAGAGAATCAGAATATAAACGCATAGAAAGAGACATAGCCTTAGCTCATAAAGCAAAGGCGCCAATACATATTGCGCATGTAAGCTGCAAAGAGTCCGTTGATGTTATAAAAATAGCAAAAAGAAAAAACGTTAAGGTGACGGCAGAGACAGCGCCGCACTATTTTTCATTAAGCGAAGAATCGGTCTGGGGTTTTGATACCAATATGAAAATGAACCCACCGCTAAGAGGTAAAACTGATATGAAGGCCATTAAACAGGGGCTGAAGGACGGAACAATCGATGTGATAGCCTCTGACCATGCGCCACACACAGAGAATGAAAAGGATATTGAGTTTAGCCGTTCAGAATTTGGTATAATAGGCCTGGAGACTATTCTTTATGTTAGCATACAGGAGCTTGTTTTAACAGGTCTTTTAGACTGGAAAGAATTCATCCAAAAACTATCATTAAACCCGGCCAAGATTTTAGGTGTTGAAAAGGGATCTTTAGGCAAGGGGTCTGCTGCGGATATGATTATATACGACCCTGGTGCAGAATGGTCTTTTGGCAAGCAGGAGATCTTATCAAAATCTGGTAATTCACCTTTTATCGGGAGAAGTTTTAAAGGAAAGATACTGTATACGATATTTGCTGGCAAGGTAGCTTACAGGGCATAAAGAGCTTATAAAGGAGACTGCCAAAGTGAAGAGCTTGATTTTGTACTATTCACACTCAGGAAATACAGCGCGCATGGCCCAAAAGTTTTGGAATATACTAAAAAGCAAGGGAGAATCAAACCTGCATGAGCTCAGATACAGTGACAGAAAGAGAAATCGTATACGGCATCTTCTGGCAAGGTTTATACCGGCTCTGGCAAGCTTAGAAAACGTGCCCTATGAAGCCACGGATTATGACCTTTTATGTATCGGAGCGCCGGCATGGGGTGGACGTCCTGCCCCGCTGGTCTGTAAGTATATAAAAAGCCTGGGGAACCTACCCTCTGCTCGAATTATCTATTTCCAGATATACGGCATAAAGAAAAGCGCAAAACAGTCATTTTCTTATGTGGAGAAAACATTAAGGCATACAGGTTCTAAAGGGCTTATCAATGTTGATATAAGCTGGAATAAGGCGCGCAATGAGGATAATGTAGAAAAGGTAACAACAGAAGCTCTTAACAAGGTGCTTGGGGAATGAAATTTATAGCAGATTTGCATATCCATTCGAAATATAGCAGAGCGACAAGCAAAGATATGGATGTCGACCATATTGCAGAATGGGCTAAGTTAAAGGGCATAGGCCTGGTAGCAACGGGTGATTTTACTCATCCTATCTGGCTTAGCGAGCTGAAATCTAAGTTAAAGCAGGATTCAAAAGGCCTTTATGAGTATAAGGGTGTTAAGTTTATGCTTACTGCAGAAGTGAGCAATATGTACACTAAAAATGGTAAAGGAAGAAGAATTCACACACTGCTCTTTGCCCCAGACTTTGACACAGTAGATAAGATAAACGGAAAGCTCGCTGATATAGGCAATGTCGTCTCTGACGGAAGGCCTATATTTGGTTTTGATGTAAAAGATATTGTTAAGATATGCCTCGATGCATCGGAGAACTGCATGGTTGTGCCTGCGCATGCCTGGACACCATGGTTCAGCGTCTTTGGTTCCAAATCAGGCTTTGACTCTGTAGAAGAATGCTTTGAGGAGGAGGCGGGGAATATCTATGCGCTTGAAACAGGCCTTTCCTCTGACCCTGCAATGAACTGGCGAGTCAGCAGCCTTGATAAGTATAGCCTGATCTCAAATTCAGACGCTCATTCTCCGTCAAAGCTTGGGCGGGAGGTTAATGTATTCAATACAGAATTAAGTTACTCAGCTATCGTGCAGGCGCTGAAGGAGAAGGATAAAAGCAAATTTTTGTTTACAGTTGAGTTCTTCCCAGAAGAGGGAAAGTACCACTTCGATGGCCACAGAGACTGCGGCATACGGTTTTCACCTACAGAGACAAAGGCTCACAATAACCGTTGCCCTAAATGCAACAGGCCATTAACTGTCGGCGTAATGAATAGGGTTGATGAGCTTTCAGACAGAAAAGAAGGTTTTATGCCAGAAGATGCGATAGGGTTTAAGAGGCTTGTTCCCCTGGTTGAGATAATTGCTGAGGCAAAGCAGAAAGGCCCTATGACCAAGGCTGTTGCTGAAGAATATAGAAAGGCTATAGCCAGTTTCGGGAGTGAGTTTGAGATACTCTTGGATGCAGAAGAAAAGGAGCTTTCGAGCCATCTTCCGGAAAGAGTAGCTCAGGCTATTATAAAGGTGAGAAATGGCGAGCTTGTTATCGAGCCGGGCTACGATGGCGTTTTCGGCACAGTCAAGATATTTAAAGAGGAAGAACTAAAAGAGGCACAGTCCGCACAACTCGAACTATTTTAGAGATGATACAGGAAAAAGCAGAGATATTACTCAATCAGAATATAGCGCTTGACCACTATAAGCTTGTGGTTAAGGTTGATGGCCTTAAGGATGCCATTAAGCCAGGGCAATTTTTTCATATAAAAGCGGGCACAGAGTATGACCCGCTCTTAAGGCGGCCCCTCAGTGTCCACCGTATCGGTTCAAAGCCGAATATCATAGAATTCTTATATAAGGTTGTAGGAAAAGGCACGCATCTTATATCGAGGCGTTCAAAAGGAACTTATTTAGATGTAATAGGGCCAATCGGCAATGGTTTTAAGGTGCCAAAGAGCCAGTCAAACTTTGTTCTTATTGCGGGAGGTATGGGGGTTGCTCCGTTGGTGGCGCTGGCAGAGACCCTGGCAGGTTTCAGAAAGCGTTCCATTACAGCGATAGTTGGTGCTAAGACAAAATCATGCTTAACTTGCAACAAAGAGCTGAAAGAACTAGGCGCAAAATTAATAGTTGTTACAGAAGATGGAAGCGCAGGGGAAAAGGGGTTTGCGACAAGCGCGTTAACAGATATTATTGAACAGTTTGACCTACGAAAAACAGATTCCCCGCATGTAAAAAAAGATGCAGGCCACCTTACCATAGGTGATTATAGGCCTGAGGTTGGGCTCTATGCCTGTGGCCCCATTCCTATGCTTAAGGCTGTTTCAAAGATAGCGCGTAAATATAGGATACAGGTACAGGCATCTATGGAAGAGAGAATGGGTTGTGGTGTGGGTGCATGTTTGGGTTGCGCTGTTAAGACAAAGAGAGGCTATGAGATGGTTTGTAAGGATGGCCCTGTCTTTGATTTAGAGGATATTGTATGGGAGTAAAGGAATCAACCTTATCAGTTGGTATTGGTAAGCTTAAGCTTAAGAGCCCTGTTATAGCCGCATCAGGAACCTTTGGCTATGGTGAAGAATACCGGGAACTTGTCTCATTAAGCAGCATCGGTGGTATCGTTACTAAGTCTATCTCTCTCAAGGCCTATGAGGGCAACAAACCGCCGAGAATCTGGGAGACTACAGCAGGCATGTTAAATTCCATAGGCTTGCAGAACGAAGGTGTTGGTGCATTTATAGAGAGTAAACTAAGTGACCTCAAAAGACTTCCCACAGCTGTCATTGTAAGCATAGCAGGAGATCAGAAAGATGAGTTCAGGGAGCTTGCGAAACGACTCGATAAGACAAGTATAGATGCTATAGAGATAAATATCTCATGCCCCAACATAAAACACAAGTCAAAATCCAGGCTCTTTTCACAAGATCCAGACGCAACAGCAGAGATAGTAAGGGCTGTCAGGCGCAATACAAAAAAGCCTCTTATCACAAAACTTTCTCCTAATGTAACAGACATAACAGAGATTGCAAAGGCTGCAGAAAGAGCAGGCACAGATGCCATATCGCTTATAAATACAGTGATAGGCATGGCTGTTGATATAGACACGAAGCGCCCACGCCTTGGCAACGTAACAGGAGGATTAAGCGGCCCCTGCATAAAACCCATAGCGCTACGCATGGTATGGGAGGTTTACAATGCAGTTAAGGTGCCTGTAATAGGGATGGGTGGTATAATGAATACAGAAGACGCGATAGAATTTTTCCTTTGTGGTGCAAGCGCCATCCAGGTAGGCACGGCAAATTTCATAAATCCAAGGGCGACGACAGAGGTTGTGGCAGGCTTAAGAGAGTATCTAAAAAAGAATAAGCTTACGAGCATAAAGGATTTGATAGGAAAGCTTAAAATATGAGAAACAGATTAATAGTTGCGCTGGATGTAAGCAGTATTAAAAAAGCAAAGCTCTTGGTGGATAAGTTATATCCATATGTTAAGATCTTTAAGGTTGGCAATGAACTCTTTACAGCATGTGGCCCTGAAGCTATTAAGATGATACGCAAAAAGGGCGCCAAGGTCT
>JABMRG010000059.1 GCA_013202935.1 Candidatus Omnitrophota bacterium | reverse complement strand
TTTGCCTTACCTATATCAGGCCTGCGTACTTTGGGGTCATTTGTTGGCAGGGGTTTATACTCAATCTTGCTTTTTGAACCTGTAAGCTCTATTATCATCTTAGCAAGCTCTAATATCGTCTTCTCAGTAGGATTTCCTATATTTACAGGTTCGTTTAAAGAGGAGTTCATAAGCTTATGGATACCATTTATCAGATCGCTTACATAACAGAAACTTCTTGTCTGGGAGCCATCACCATATACGGTTAGAGGTTCTCCCTTAAGCGCCTGGTCTATAAAGTTGGGTATAGCACGTCCGTCGTGATCTCGCATCTTTGGGCCATATGTATTGAATATGCGAACTATCTTTGTATCTATCCCATGGCTCCTGTGGTAGGCCAGGGCAATTGCTTCCGCAAAGCGTTTTGCTTCATCATACACACCCCTTGGGCCTATAGGGTTTACATTACCCCAGTAAGTTTCAGGCTGTGGATTTACTAATGGGTCTCCATAGACTTCGCTTGTCGAGGCAAGCAGAAATTTACACTTTTGCTCCTTGGCAACTCCCAAAGCATTATGCGTGCCCAAAGAGCCTACCTTTAATGTCTTGATAGGATATTTCAGATAGTCTACAGGGCTGGCAGGTGATGCAAAATGTAGAATATAATCAATTTTTCCTTTTACATCTATATATTTTGTTACATCATGCTCTATAAATTCAAAACTGGAATTACCTAAGAGGTGCTGGATATTTTCTTTCTTGCCGGTAATAAGGTTGTCCATGCATATTACACTATGGTTCTCCTTGATTAGTAAGTCACATAGGTGTGAACCTATGAAACCCGCACCGCCTGTTAGTAGAATCCTCATACCACACTCCCTTTTGCTGTATTAGTGAGTTCTTTTTCGATCCAGATGTAGGTATTTTTTAGCCCTTCCTCTAAACTGATACCTGGCTCCCACTTAAGTATCTTCCGCAACATCGTATTATCACTGTTTCTTCCCCGTACTCCTTGAGGCTTGGTAGTGTCATAATGTTTGACTATTTTCTTCCCAGATATCTTTATAATAATATCGGCAAGTTCATCAATCGTTACAAGCCTATCTGAACCTATATTAAGCGGCTGGCTGAAATCCGACTCCATCAACATAATGGTGCCTTTTACGCAGTCGTCTATATAGCAGTATGAGCGTGTCTGTCTTCCGTCACCCCATATCTCTATCTCGCCAGGGTCAGCGGCTTGAGCTATCTTCCTGCAAAGTGCGGCTGGTGATTTTTCACGGCCTCCTTTAAAAGTGCCTTCAGGGCCGTAGATATTGTGATAGCGGACTATCCTTGTATCCAAACTACAGTCCCTGCCAAAAGCCTCTAGCATCTTTTCTGTATAAAGCTTCTCCCACCCGTAGAAGCTGTCAGGGTCGGCAGGATATGCATCTTCTTCTTTGAGGGGGCTTACCTCGGGGCTTGTCTGTTTGAAATTCGGATAGATACAGGCAGAGGAAGAGAAAAGAATCCGCTTTACTTTATTTTCAAAAGAGGATCTTATCATGTGAGCATTTATAAGGGTATTATCATACATCACATCTGCGCCTACCTCTGTAATAAAACCTATACCTCCCATATTTGCTGCCAGGTTAAATACATAATCTATGCCTTCTGTAGCCTTCAGGCAGTTCTCCTTCACCCTTAAATCCATTGTCAACTTTTCGCTGCAGCATGCCTCGGGAATATAATTATCCCATTTGATGTCCACTCCTCTGACAAAATTATTGCCCGAGAAAAGCTCTCTTGCCATATGAGACCCGATAAAACCTCCGGCACCAGTTATTAATATTCTGCTATTCTCTATCATCATAAGTTTCTCCTAGATCCTTATCTTTAGGCTGGTCAATAGGCCGAAATCCGGTGTAGCGTTATTTGTATTTTCATCCATGGCTATCTGCCAGGATATATCCTTAGTAAAATTATGGTTGAATCCTACACTCAGAACTGCCCCATCTTTGTCCATGGCAGATATGCCTTCGTCGTAAATGGTAGTATTGCCAAACGCCTGGAGTATTATAGAGGTTCGGTCAGTTAAAAAGAATTCTAACCCAAATAACCCTGATAGGATATAATCGTCTATGTTTAGTTTATCAATGATATCCGGTTTTCCTATAAAGATTACGTTAAGATTAATATATAGAAATAGCCTATCCATCAGCTTTTTGTCTAACAATACTCCTACTCCATAGTCAATTTCATCACTGCCTAAAATCTCATCGGAGGCTGTAGGTAGTTTTAAACCCCCTCGTAAAGAAATAGTGGGCAGGTAATCCTTTTCTTCTAGCACCTTATACTTTGCCTCAAGGGTTATCTCTCCTATGCCACTGGGTTCTGATAAATCATCAATGACTGTCTGGCCAAAGTGTACTACCTTGAACCTATACTTATCTCCAGGCCTATCCTCTCTTGCATTTGGTGTCTTTATAGCCTCAAAGACATCTTCGAAATTCTCTATAAAACTGTCAAGATAGCCACCTGAATAGTCTAATAATGGAATATTTACACTGACCTCCAGATTATCTAACAACCCATATTTAATATCTGCATAAAACCTGCTTACTTCTGTATCAATTAACAGGTCATAGGTAAGGTCATTGTACGGCTTCCAGCTGGGCCAGGGGTCATGCTGTTTTATTATAGTATTGGCCACATGGTAACCTGCATCCAGGGAATATCTTCCTTTTTGGGTTGTTTCAGCCTTTTCAGGAGCCATCTGCATGTAAAACATATACATCGGCATCATGTTGCGTATGTTGAACGGGCCCGAGGGTTGGAATTTCGATTCGTCTGCAAATGAACAGTAAATGGTAAATGGTAAATGGTAAATGGTAAAACAGGTTACTAGAACCGATACTATATAGCGAGTAACTTTTCCTTGTTTTCTTGAAACCATCCAGTAGTCCTCCTTAATCC
>JABMRG010000058.1 GCA_013202935.1 Candidatus Omnitrophota bacterium | reverse complement strand
GGGTTGAATGTAATAGCTGTATAAAAATAGCAGAAGAATATAATCAATAATGAATATAATATACTGTATACTACCGTCTGCTTTAGGAGGAATTGTGCCGCACTCTGAAAAGCTGGATTTGGCATAAAACCAGCTATGGTTGCTGGAAACATAAGTATAGACTGTGCAAATATAATCGGTATAACACCAGCATGGTTTACTCTAAATGGAATATAAGTACTCTGCCCGCCATAGACTTTCCTGCCTACAATCCTCTTGGCATACTGGACCGGTATCCTTCGCTGCCCCTGAGTAATCATTATAACACCTACGATTACCGCAATAAGCAATCCTATCATAAATATAAGCGTGAATACATCGATCTGTCTCTGTGCAGGTGCGCCTGGTGATAGAAGAAGAACCAACTGGCGTATCGCAACTGGAAGTCTCGATATTATACCAGCTGTGATTATTATAGACATGCCATTGCCAATACCATATTCTGATATCTGCTCTCCCAGCCACATTATAAACGCTGTTCCGCTTGCAAACGTCAATATAGTAAGAAGCCTAAAACTCCAGCCAGGATATTGGACTATCTGAACACCTTGAAAATTTGCAGGATTCTCTACATAGAGGCTTATAAAGAATGCCTGGATAATGGCCAACACTACCGTTCCAAACCTTGTATACTGCGTTATCTTTCTCCTGCCTTCTTCCCCGCCTTCCTTAGCTAACTTTTCAAGATGGGGAATGACAGTTGTAAGAAGCTGCATAATAATTGAACTTGATATATAAGGCATGATACCAAGCGCAAATATTGTAAGTTTAGATATTGCACCACCGCTAAAAAGGTCCATTATGCCAAAGAGGGTGCCTCCCTGCCTTGCTGCTATCTCTTCGAAGAATTTAGCCAATGCAGCTCCGTCTATACCTGGAGTTGGTATATAAGCACCTACTCTGTAGACAGCAATCAGGCCAAAGGTAAGGAATATCTTCTTCCTTAGGTCTGGGATCTTTAATATGTTGGATAAGGCATCAAGCATCTTCTTGTCTTGTTTCCTTTTGCTGTTCTTTTGGCTGTTCTTTTGGCTGTTTCTGTGGCTGTTTTTGCTTCTCTACTTCTTTATCTTTTGTTTTTTTTACAAGAACGGCCTTGCCACCTGCATCCTCAATCGCTTTTTTAGCAACCTTGCTAAAAGCATGGGCATGAATTTCTATCGCCTTTTTTAAACTTCCATCTCCGAGTATCTTGATAAGCAGTCTCTTGCTCTTTACAATGCCCTTATCGTATAAAAGGCCGGGTGTTATGCTGCTTGAGGTAGATAGTTTCTTCAGGTCTCTGATATTTACAACCTGATACTCTTTTTTAAACTTATTCGTAAAACCTCTTTTGGGTAATCTTCTGACAAGAGGCATCTGACCACCTTCAAAACCTTTATATTTCTTAGTATTTCCGCGGGCTGTCTGTCCCTTATGGCCTCGGCATGCGGTCTTGCCATGTCCGGAACCCTGACCCTTTCCGCGCCTCTTCTTATTCTTCTTTGCCCCTTTGGGCAATACTAGGTAATCTATTATAGCCATCTCTTCACACTCTTTTTAATTAAGAACTTTCACGAACCTCGTTCTTATGCCTGAGCTCTTTTAGGCCTGCTGCTGTTGCCTTTACTATATTAAACGGATTATTGGAACCTAAACATTTGGTAAGTATATCCCTTATCCCTGCTGCATCACATATAGCCCTGGTAGCGCCTCCTGCGATAACTCCGGTTCCTTCTCCAGCAGGCTTCAACAGGACCTTTCCCGCGCCAAAGGTTCCTATTATCTCATGGGGTATGGTAGAACCCTTTAGAGGAACTTCAAACATAGACTTTTTGGCATCGTTTAGGCCTTTCTTTATAGCAACAGAGACCTCATTGGCTTTTCCAAAGCCGCAACCGACATGCCCTTTCCTGTCACCGACAATAACTAACGCACTAAAACCTAACTTTTTACCACCTTTAGTAACTTTTGAGGTGCGGTTTATGGTAAGAACCTTCTCAAACATCTCCAGCTGCTCTTCCTGTGGCTCCTTGGACTGAAGCTCTTTAGGAAGGATCTCCTTCACCTCTGCCTGCTCTTTACGTTTCTCTTCTTCCTGCTTTTGCTCTTTTTCTGTTTTCTTATCTTCCAACTCTATTCTCCTTCGATTTAATCTAAAATAGAAGCCCGCTCTTACGTGCTGCCTCAGCGAATGCCTTTATTCTTCCGTGGTATGTAAATCCACCTCTATCAAACACAACCTTTGACACACCTTTTGACTTTGCTTTTTGAGCTAAAAGCTCGCCAAGCTTTTCTGCTGCTTTTATATTGCCCCCATATGGAAGTTGAGATTTTACATCTTTATCAAATGTAGAGACTGAAAGAATAGTCTTTCCTGCGCCATCATCTACAATCTGTGCCGATATATTACTTAAGGACCTGTAAATGCAGAGCCTGGGGCGCTCACTTGCACCAGCTAGTCTCTTTCTTATCCTCTTATGCCTTCTTTCTCTCTGTGTAATCCGCTTCTTCTGCATTATATTATACCTACGGTTTTATTATGCTACAGTCTTGCCAGCTTTCTTTCTGACATACTCTCCTACGTAGCGTATCCCTTTTCCTTTATACGGTTCTGGTTTATAATTGGCTCTTATCTCTGCAGCAACCTCACCTACTAATTGTTTATCAAAACCCTTAATTATTAGCTGCGTAGCCTTAGGGGCTTCTATTGTAATGCCCTCTGGAATAGCATATTCTACAGGGTGTGAAAAACCTAAGTTAAGTACAAGTTTCTTTCCGCTAAGCTCTGCTTTAAAGCCAACCCCTATTATTTCAAGCTCCTTAGAAAACCCTTCGCTCACTCCTATAACCATATTATTTATAAGCGCACGGATAAGGCCATGTTTCATAAGATACTCTTTCTCATCAGAAAGCCTGGTCACGGAGATATTATTATCTACTATCTCTGCCTTTATGCCATCGGGAATATTCAAGTTAAGCTTCCCCTTAGGACCTTCTATATTTATACCGTTTTGGCCTATATCTACCTTAACGCCCTGTGGTATACCTATCGGTTGTTTTCCTATTCGTGACATATCTATTCCTCACCAAACATAACAAAGGAGCTCGCCACCTATTTTCTGTTCGCGGCACTCAATGTTGGTTAAAATACCCTTTGATGTTGATACAATCGAGACCCCTCTTCCACCCAAAACATCTGGTACCTCATCTTCTTTTTTGTAAATACGAAGGCCTGGTTTTGATACCCTCTTTAGATTGTTTATAGCTGGGATCTTTTCTTTGCTTTTGGAATACTTTAAGTATATTCGTACGCCTCCCTGCTTATTATCGTTGAGCATCCTGAAATCCCTGATAAAACCTTCACGCTTTAAGATCTCGCATATGGACTTTCTCATCTTGGATGCAGGGCATTCTACTGTATCTTTCTTAGCCGAAGATGCGTTCCTAATACAGGTAATGAAATCGGCTATTGTATCTGTCTGCATTGTCACTCCTTGTTCTCGTAGGGACTGTCCCCGTTTGCTTACGAGTCATTTAGTAGGGGACTGTCCCCTCATTGGATTACCAGCTTGCCTTTGTTACACCTGGTATCTCACCACGAGAGGCCAGCTCCCTAAAACATATCCTACATAGCTTAAACTTTCTTATAAAACCACGCGGCCTGCCACATAGCATACAACGGTTATAACCTCTGACCTTAAACTTAGGTTCTCTCTTCTGCTTTGCTACTAATGATTTCTTAGCCAATCCTGTTCTCCATTTATTTATTTGCAAAAGGCATGCCAAAAAACCTGAGTAGCTCCATCGATGCCTCTTTGCTTGATTTTGTCATTGTTATAGTTACGGTCATACCTTTTACTTTTGCAACCTTATCTATATCAAGTTCGGGAAAGATAGTATGTTCTTTGATCCCCAGGGAATAGTTACCATCCTTGTCAAAGGACTTATTAGGTACTCCACGAAAATCTTTAATCCTGGGAAGCGCTATGCTGATTAACCTATCCAGAAACTCATACATATGCGCTTTTCTTAATGTAACAGCGCAACCTACCGCAGAACCTTTTCTAATCTTAAAATTAGATATCGCCTTCTTTGCCTTAGTCACAACCGCTCTCTGCCCTGCGATGATAGCAAGTTCAGCCTGGGCATCTTCGATCAATTTCATATCCTGTGCCCCTGCGCCAAGGCCCATATTTATAGTGATGCCCCTTACCCTTGGCACCTGGAATCTGTTCTTATATCCAAACTTTTCCATTATCGCAGGTACTATCTCAGTATCATATCTTTCTTTTAGTCTCGGTTTTGTCTTTGTATTCTGCTCTGTCATTTTTTCACCTGTTACTTAATAACTATACCCCAAGACCTAAATGGTCTCCTTGCATTTCCTGCAGTGCCTTGCCTTACTACCATCGGACAGGATACTAACTCCTATCCTTGTAGGCTTATTGCACCGGGTACAGATAACGGCAAGGCTGGATATATTGATAGGGCTCTCTTTCTGCACAATACCACCCTTCGGGTTGTTTTGAGTCTTTTTTGCATGGCGCTTTAAGAAGTTTACGCCTTCTACTATAGCCTTATGCTTCCCAGGAAAAATCTTTAAGACCTTCCCTGTCTTGCCCTTATCTCTTCCTGATAAAACCTTTATATTATCATTCTTCTTTATCTTCATATTAACACCTAAATAACTTCGGGAGCCAAAGAAACTATCTTTGTGAATGCCTTTTCTCTAAGCTCGCGTGCTACTGGGCCAAATATCCTTGTTCCCCGAGGATTACCCGTTACGTCGATTATCACACACGCATTATTATCAAATTTAAGACGAGACCCATCTTTTCTGCTAATAGGATTACGTGTCCGTACAATAACAGCCTTCACTACCTCGCCTTTCTTGACAGCAGCTTCTGGAGTCGATTCTTTAACATGGCAGGTAATAATATCTCCTATATCAGCAAATTTCTTAGCTGAACGTTTCACCACGCGTATACAGGCTGCCTTTCTTGCTCCAGTATTGTCTGCTACATCCAGTATCGATCTTAGCTGTATCATTTTCCCACCACTTCTATCAGGCGCCACCTCTTATGCTTCGATAGGGGCCTTGTTGCTATTATCCTGACAGTATCTCCTATCTTAGCGCTATTCTTCTCATCATGCGCCTTAAAGCTGTTATGCTTCCTTATAATCTTCTTATATACTGGGTGTTTATCGAGACTCATTACCTTAACGACAATTGTCTTATCCATCTTATCCCCAGTAACCGTACCTGTCAAAACCTTATGGCCTTTGATTGAGGCCTTTACCTCACTTTGCATAGCTCACTTCCCTCAAGATTGTCTTTATTCTCGCAATATCTTTTCTTATCTGTGACATGCGAGCTGGTTTTTCAATAGTTCCTGTCTTTGCCTGAAATAAAAGCTTAGAATACTCTTCCTTTAGTGAAACTACCTTATGATCAAGCTCATCTTTTGTCATATTACGCAATTCCTGTGGCTTCATTATAGGTGCCTCCTCGATGTAAACTTTGTCCGAAATGGCACTTTGCTTGCCGCAAGCCTCATAGCCTCACGAGCCATCTCTTCAGGTAGGCCCTCGATCTCCATTATAATCTTACCTCTCTTTATAACAGCAACCCATGTCTCAGGCATGCCTTTTCCTTTTCCCATCCTTGTCTCTGCCGGCTTTTTGCTAACAGACTTGTCAGGGAATACCCTTATCCAGACCTTTCCGCCTCTGTGCGTATGCCTGGTAAGTGCTACCCTGGCGGCCTCAATCTGTGTATTTGTAAGCCAGGCGTTTTCTAATGCCTGCAAACCAAACTCTCCAAAGCTTACAAAATTGCCTTTAGTTGCAAGTCCACCCCTTCTGCCCCGCTGAAATTTGCGGTATTTAACTCTCTTTGGCATTAGTGGCATCTAAATCTATCTCCTTAACTATTCCTTAGAAGAAGCCGATGGCTCTTCTACTACCTTATTCTTTTCTTGTTTTTTGGCTATTATGTCACCCTTATAGATCCACACCTTTATGCCTATAAGTCCGTATGTAGTATGTGCCTCAGTAAAACCATAATCTATATTTGCCCTAAAGGTTTGTAATGGAATGCTACCCTGCCTATACCCTTCAGAACGTGCAATCTCAGCACCACCTAATCTACCTGAGCATTTAAGTCTTATTCCACCAGCGCCTGCTTCCATAGCCTGCTGAAGAGCTCTTTTCATCGCTCTTCTAAACGCAACCCTCTTTTCCAATTGAAATGCGATATTCTCCGCCACTAATTGGGCTTCTGTGTATGGGGTCTTGATCTCCTTTATATCAATAAATATCTCACTATTGGTCATCTTGTGGAGCTCTTCCCTCAACCTGTCAATATCAGCCCCTTTGCGCCCTATAATTATACCTGGCCTTGCACTATAAATGATAACCCTTACTCGTTCACTTGCTCGTTCAATATCTACTCTCGGTATAGCGGCTGTTGAGAAATTTTTCTTTATATACTTTTTTATCTTCTGGTCTTCATGAAGAAGCGCTGCAAAATCTCTCTTTTTTGCAAACCATCTAGATTTCCATGTATGTATAATACCGACTCTTAATCCATAAGGATGTGATTTATGGCCCACTTATTTTTTCTCCTTTTGAGCTTTCTTTTTAATAACCTTTGCTGGTTTAGTAGCTTTTGGCTCTTTGCTGCTTTTGGCCTTCTCTGCTCTTTTACTGCGTACTGCTACCTTTGGGGTAGCCTTGGCCTCCTTGGGCTGGATCTTAGGAACCTTCATATCCAGCTCAATAGTAATATGAGAGGTCTTTTTTCTCAATACACTCGCGCGGCCCATAGGTTCTGCCCTGTAACGTTTTAATGTAGGGCCACCATCCGCAAAGATCTTTGAAATATAAAGATTCTCCTGCTGCATATTAGGAAAACGCTTTGCATTAGAGATCGCAGAATTGAGCACTTTTACAAGAAGCCTTGCTGATTTTTTATTGGTAGAATTGAGTATATCTAGCGCCTCATCTACCTGCCTGCCCCTTATGACTCCTGCAACAAGCCTTGTTTTCCTTGGTGAAACTCTTAAGTATTTTCCAATCGCTTTTGATATCAT
Organism: Candidatus Omnitrophota bacterium; assembly: GCA_013202935.1. Lineage (GTDB taxonomy): Bacteria > Omnitrophota > Gorgyraeia > JABMRG01 > JABMRG01 > JABMRG01. The sequence goes on along the minus strand of JABMRG010000058.1, from coordinate 2,146 downwards.
ACCCTATTACCTTATGTAAGTGATGCCGGCTTATCTGCCTGTGCTGAGCCGTGTTTTCTGAATATCCTGGTTAGCGCAAACTCACCCAGCTTATGCCCAACCATATTCTCTGTAACAAAAACAGAGATGAAACTTTTGCCGTTGTGTATAGAGAATGTCTGGCCTACAAATTCAGGAATTATAGTAGACCGCCTTGACCAGGTCTTTATAGGCTTTCTATCGCCACTGGTTTTAACCTTCTCTACCTTTTTAAGAAGCTTAGGGTCAACATATGGACCCTTTTTTATAGATCTGCCCAATTTACTTCTGCTTATTCTTCTTTCTTCTCTTGTCTATAAATCTATTAGAGCGCTTTTTCTTTTTTCTTGTCTTGAACCCTTTAGTAGGCTTACCCCATGGTGTGCATGGGTGCCTTCCGCCTGAAGCCTTGCCTTCGCCACCACCCATAGGTTGGTCTACCGGGTTCATTGCAACCCCTCGCACTTTTGGTCTTCTACCAAGCCATCGAGACCTTCCTGCCTTTCCTAAGGATATGTTTTCATGGTCGATATTGCCTATCTGTCCAATAGTCGCATAACAGTCCAGGTGTACTAATCTGACCTCACTAGAGGGGAGCCTTATATGCGCAAACTTTTCTTCTTTCGACATTATCTGCGCTGACCCACCAGCACTACGAGCAATCTGGCCACCTTGGCCCTTGGCCAGTTCAATATTATGTATCTCCGTGCCAGAAGGGATGTTCCTCAGAGGCAATGAATTACCTGAACGGATCTCTGCAGACTCACCGGATAGTACCGAGCTTCCAACAGAAAGGCCAACTGGGCAAATAATATACCTTTTTTCGCCATCTGCGTATTCCAAAAGAGCTATTCTGGCTGAGCGGTTAGGATCATATTCTATAGACAAAACCCTTGCTTGTATATCACGCTTATCACGTTTAAAGTCTATAATACGTAGTCTTCTCTTGTGACCACCACCTCTATGCCTCATAGTAACGCGACCATGTGCATTTCTGCCACCCTTTTTTCTAAGCGCTTGCGTTAAAGGCTTATAGGGTTTGGCTTCTGTAAGTTCGTCAAAAGATGAGACTGTTGTCCACCTCTGTGCTGGTGTTGTTGGTTTCTTCTTTATTATTGCCATTTTTTATCTCTCGATTAAGTAGTAGCTAATTCTATGGTATCGCCTTGTTTAAGAGTCACCATGGCCTTCTTCCATGATGATGTCTTGCCGAGCTTGTGCCTTACCCTCTTAGGCTTGCCCTTTACCTTCATGGTATTTACATTCCTAACATCTACTTTATATACCTCTTCTACCGCTTTTTTAATCTGTATCTTGTTGGCAGACCTATCGACCCAGAATATATACGTATTCTGAACCATAAGAGATGTGCCCTTTTCCGTACGCAGCAGACTCTTGACTATATCATGTGGATTTGTATACATCTTATACTACCTTTGCCAGCTCTTTTTCGAGTTTTTCCAGAGCTGACCTTTCTGCCAAAAGGCCGTCATTCACAATAACCTGATATGCGTTTATATCATTGAATCTGACCAGCTCAACTTTTTCAATATTGTGTGCGGCTCTTTTCAGGTTATCATCTGAATCTTGGGACATTATGACTATCTTTTTCGTATTAAGTTTCAATTTCTTTAATATATCAAAGAGTTCCTTTGTTTTATGAGAATCGAGCTTAATGTTATCAATAACTACAACAGTCTCATCATTGATCTTAGCATTTAGTGACGAGACCAGTGCCAATCTCTTCATCTTCTTAGGCAGCTGATAATGCCAGTCTTTTGGTTTTGGGCCATGCGTTATGCCGCCGCCTCTCCATAAAGGTGAGCGTCTACTTCCTGCCCGCGCCCTACCAGTCCCCTTCTGCCTCCAGGGTTTCCTGCCGCCACCACGTGCCTCTCCCATAGTCTTTGTACTTGCACTTCCCTTGCGTTGATTTGCCAGATACATAGTTATAGCCTGCTGCAGGAGGGGCTTATTAACCTTGCCGCTAAAAACCTTATCATCCAGCTTAAGCGTATCTACCTTGGTTCCTTTTTTATCTATAACTGCTATATTAGGCATTCTTAAGCTCTCGCCTTTGCTTTCTTTTTACTCTGCTTTAATGGGTTGATCTTCTTCGGTCCAGCCG
>JABMRG010000057.1 GCA_013202935.1 Candidatus Omnitrophota bacterium | reverse complement strand
TATGGGTAGGCTAAAGAAGACTTTTATTAAGAAAAACTGCAATTTCTGCGGTTTGTGTGAAGCAGTATGTCCTGTTGATGCTATTAAAATTGATAAGGAAAAACAGGAACTGGTTTTTCTGCAAGATAAATGTATAGGTTGCGGAGACTGCGTATATGTATGCCCTACAGAGGCCTGGGTAAAAAGGCTAGAAGGCTATACCGTATATATAGGTGGTAAGATGGGCAAGTTTCCCAAGCTTGGCATTAAAGTTTTTGATTTTATTGAGACAAAAGAGCAATTGTTTGAGATTATAGATAAGACTCTAGAGTTTTATAAAAAAGAAGGAATAAAAGGTGAAAGGTTCAGAGAGACCCTTGATAGAGTAGGGTTAGAAAAATATCATGAGGCAATAAAATGAGTAAAATAAAGCCAGATGCAACATTGAATTTAGAAGGAGTTACCTGTCCTACAAACTTTGTAAGGACAAAGCTTAAGCTTGAAGAGATGGGAACAGGTGAAGTGTTGGAGATAATTATAGATGATGGTGAACCTGTTAAGAATGTTCCGAGGTCTGTAAAGGAAGATGGCCATAAGATTATTCATGTTGAGAAATTTGATAATAGATGGAAGTTATTAATAGAGAAAGTATGAGGTGAGAAGATGAGTTATATGAAGGGACTAAAATGCAGGGAGTGCCAGAGGAGATATCCTAAAGAGGCGCTCTATGTATGTGAATACTGTTTTGGACCACTAGAGGTTGATTATGACTATGATAAAATAGAAAAAAGTTTGAGCAGAGAGGAGATAGAATCTCGGCCCAGAAACCTCTGGCGTTATCGTGAGCTTCTGCCAATTGATGGAGAGCCTACAGATGGATTCAACACAGGCTGCACTCCCTTAATAAGAGCGAAGAGCTTGGGGAAGGCGCTCGGGGTGAAAGAGCTATATATAAAAGATGACTCTGTAAATCATCCGACACTCTCTTTTAAAGACAGGGTTGTGGCAGTTGCTCTATCAAGGGCAAAGGAGCTTGGATTTAATACAGTTGCATGCGCTTCAACAGGAAACCTTGCAAATTCAGTTTCAGCACAGTCAGCTATAGCAGGACTTAAGAGGCATATATTTATACCTGCTGATCTTGAAATGGGCAAGGTAGTAGCAACACTGATATATAATCCTGTGCTTGTCGCTGTTGAAGGAAACTATGACCAGGTAAACAGGCTCTGTTCTGAGATAGCCACAAAGTATAAGTGGGCATTTGTAAATATCAACATAAGGCCATATTATGCTGAAGGGTCAAAGACATATGGGTATGAGATAGCAGAGCAGCTTGGCTGGAAGGTGCCTAAGCATATAGTGGTTCCATGCGCAGGTGGTTCGCTTATAACAAAGATAGATAAAGGCTTGAAAGAACTTAAGAAAATAGGTATTATAGGGAAGGCAGATTCAAAGATATATGCTGCCCAGGCAACAGGATGTTCACCTATAATTACAGCAATAAAAGAGGATTCTGATATAATAAAGCCTGTCAAGCCAAACACCATTGCAAAATCACTTGCCATAGGCAATCCAGCTGATGGCATATATGCAGCGGCTACTGTAAAGGCCTCCGGGGGCTGGGCAGAGGATGTATCTGATGATGAGATAGTAGATGCGATTAAGCTTCTAGCTCGAACTGAAGGCATATTTACTGAGACAGCAGGTGGCGTAACATTGGGTGTCACAAAGAAGCTTATTGAAAAAGGAAAGATTCCAAAGGATGAGTCTATAGTTGTATGTATAACAGGAAACGGACTCAAGACTCAGGAAGCAGTTAATGAAAAAATAGGAAAACCAATAAAAATAAAACCGAGTCTTGCTGCATTTGAGCAGGCTACAAAATAAAGGATAAAAGAATGGCTATAAAGGTAAGGATTCCAACGCCGCTTCAAAAGCTGACCAATAATCAGGCAGAGGTTGAGTCAGAAGGCAAAAATGTAAAGGAGCTGATAGATAATCTGGAGAGCAGCTTTCCAGGGATAAAAGAGAGGCTCTGTGATGAGGCAGGAAAAGCGCGCAAGTTTATCAATATATATGTGAATGAAGAGGATATACGCTTTCTGCAAAGAGAAGATACAGCATTGAAGGATAGTGATGAGGTCTCTATCATACCGGCCATTGCTGGAGGTGCATAATGGGCTTAAGAGATGACCAGATAGAGCGTTATTCAAGACAGATACTTCTACCTAATATCGGCGGTAAAGGCCAAGAGAAGATTTTAAACAGTAAAGTCTTAATTGTGGGCGCAGGTGGACTTGGTTCTCCGTGTGCCTTGTATCTTGCATGCGCTGGAGTAGGAACTATCGGCATCGCAGACGCAGATAAAGTTGAGCTCAATAATCTACAAAGGCAGATTATACACTCAACCAAGGAAGTAGGTAAACCAAAGGTCGAGTCTGCCCAGGAGAGAATGGTAGGTATCAACAGCGATGTTAAGGTAGTTCCTTATAATATGAGGCTGAAATCAGAAAATATACTTGATATTATAAAAGATTACGATATAGTAGTAGATGGTTCTGATAATTTTCCTACAAGATATCTGGTAAATGATGCCTGTGTGTTAGCTGGTAAACCTCTTTCACATGGCGGGATATTCAGGTTTGATGGCCAGGCTATTACCATATTACCAAAAGAGGGCCCATGTTATAGATGCCTATTTCCAGAACCACCACCACCTGGACTTGTACCGAGCTGCCAGGAAGCAGGTATACTCGGTGCCGTTGCCGGGGTAATAGGTACTATTCAGGCAAATGAGGTATTGAAATATATACTAGGACTTGGAGACCTTTTAGTAGGAAGGCTCTTAGTATTTAATGCGCTCAATTCAAGTTTCAGGCATGTCAAGGTTCCTAAAGACCCTGACTGCTCTATCTGTAGTGATAAACCGACAATAACAGAACTTATAGACTATGAAGAGTTTTGTAGTCTGCGTAAAGATAAGGAGGAATAATCAATGGCAAAGAAAATGGTAAATCTTATATTCCCACAAAGCAAAATCAAGAAACCCGTAATCTACACTATGGCGATGAAATACAGTGTAGTTC
>JABMRG010000056.1 GCA_013202935.1 Candidatus Omnitrophota bacterium | reverse complement strand
GAATGCCCAGCCATCGAACCTTATATGTCAGCTTCTCATACGCTGGCAGCTTGGGGGCAGGGGAATCTATAATTATCTCCGCTAATAGTTCTTCCTTTTTTCTATCAGCAGGACCGAAGTTCTGGCCTGCGATTGCTAGGGTAGAGACGCAGAATAGAACCAAAAAGATTGTTGTCAATATTTTAATTTTATGCATAAATCATATCCTCTGCCTTTATATACCTCACCCTTGTTATGCCTCGTACTGCATTTGTTAATAAGACCTCATCCGCAGATTCTATATCTTTAGGGTATAGCACCCTCTCCTCTATAGGCAGCATCTTATTCTTTATAATATTGCGTCTATACACGCCGTTTAAGAGCCCGCATTCTACTGGCGGCGTATAATATTTGTCTTTCCTTTTTATAAAAATATTAGATATTGCGCCTTCGGTAATTTCATCCTTTTCATTTTGAAAGATTATATCGCAAAAGCCTCTATCCTTATGCCTCTTATATTCCTCATCATATATTTTTCTATTTGTTGTTTTATGAAATAGAAATAGACTCTCTGAAGAGACTCTATTGCCAGATAGAGTAATAAGTTTTTCTGTACCATCCTGGGCTAACAAGATAGAAGTAACCGCTGTTGCGCCTTCCTTATTAAGCAACAATCTTACCCGATAGCTCTTCTTCTTATCAAGGTTAAGCAGCTTATCCTGTAGAGCTTTTATAACAACCCTCTTATCATATAAAAAATTAAAATAAGAGGCTGACTCTGATAATCTTTCTAAGTGTAAATCCAGAAGCGGATAACCTGTATCTGGTTCCCATAAAAGTGTTTCAATAAGTTCAAAATCTTGGGATTCCTCTGTCAGGAATTTGGATTTAAGCTTACATTCTGCATACTCTTTCCCTGGATCTGAATCATATACTATACCACTTCCTATACCCATCTCGCCTTTATTATGGCCAGAATCTATCAGTAGTGTCCTTATAGCAACGTTAAAGGTTGCATCCTGCTCAGGCGTAATAAAACCGATGCTGCCTGTATATATATTCCGAGGGGTCTTTTCAATCTCTTCTATTATCTGCATGGTCCTTATCTTAGGAGCTCCTGTTACAGAGCCTGATGGAAATATTGCTTTAAATAGGTCATGCAATGATATCTCCTTGCGTATTCTACCTTCAACAGTAGAGGTCATTTGCAGTAAAGACTCATAACTTTCAACTTCAAACAATTTTTCAGTCCTTACCGTATCTGTTAAACAGACCCTGCCTAAATCATTGCGTAGGAGATCTACAATCATAATATTTTCACTTCTGTTCTTAGCAGATAGATGTAAATCATTCTTATTCTGTTCGTCTTCTCTTATATAGCGGCCTCTATCAGCTGTGCCCTTCATAGGCTTTACCTCTATCAGATTACCCTCTTTCCTAAAAAACAATTCAGGGGAAAATGATAGTATATAATTCGAGCCAAAGCGCATAAGGCAAGAGTATGCTACACTCTGTCTTTTCCTCAGCTCCAGATATAGATCAAATACAGAGCCCTCAAAAGAAAAGTCCAGCTTAAATGTATAGTTTACCTGATAGGTATTTCCTTCTTCTATGCACGATTTTATCCTTTCTATCGTTGATCTGTATTTTCCCTCATCTGTATTTAGGCTTATATTCCTTAAGGAATAATCTTTAGTTGAATCAACATCTGTAAACTTAACCCTTCTATGATCAAATATAACAGGGTCTTTGTATATACCAAACCACAAGAAAGGGAAATTGTAATCTCTTTTACTCTGCAAAACCTCCTCAAAGGCAAAACCTGCTTCGTAGGAGAGAAAACCTGCTGCGAAGCAACCCTTCTTTATACTATTCTCTAAATAACTTAGACAGGGCTTAATATCAGAAAGTTCCTTAGATGATACGATATCTATGGGGTTTGTAAAGAGGTAGCTTTTATAGTCTTTGCCTGTAATGCGGTTTGTCTCTAAGAAGACAAAATTATCCTGATTTTTCAGGTTATAAAGTAGTTTTTTTAGAGAAGATGTTTTCATTGGTTTATTAAAAATGTGGCGGAGGCGGGAGGATTCGAACCCCCGAGGGCCTTACAGCCCTTCCGGTTTTCGAAACCGGTGCACTCAACCAGCTATGCGACGCCTCCTATAGTCAGATTTTGTTACTACTTTCTACTACATTAATCTCATGATTTTAATCTTGGAGGGTTCAAGGATGCATTTATGATGTTTCTTATGTACTAATTCTTCGGGCGCATCTTCTACTTCTTTAAATCCAAATG
>JABMRG010000055.1 GCA_013202935.1 Candidatus Omnitrophota bacterium | reverse complement strand
TAGGAGTAGAATATGCCAGAATTACGTAATCTATTAGAGCTTATGTTCCACCTGAAGGCATCAGACCTGATATTGACTGCAGGCGCGCCACCTATGCTGCGCGTAAGCGGTGAGATAAAGTCTGTAAAATATCAGAGCATACTAAAGAATGAAGAGATAGAAAAACTTCTCTTTTCTATGCTGAATGATACGCAGATCGAGAGGTTTAAGAGAGAGAAGGAACTAGACGCATCCTTTGGCATAGAAGGCATAAGCCGTTTTAGGTTAAACGCATACTACCAGCGCGGTTCAACCGGCGTTGCAATAAGGCTTATCCCATTTGATATACCAAAGATAGAAGACCTCGGGCTTCCGCCTGTTATAAAGAAATTTGCTGACAAACCAAACGGATTGATACTTGTAACAGGCCCAACAGGAAGCGGAAAATCGACTACCCTTTCAAGCATAATCGAATATATAAACGAAAAACGCCGTTGCCACATTATTACAATAGAAGACCCTATCGAGTTTATCCATGGGCATAAAAAATCTGTTATAGACCAACGTGAAGTAGGAAGTGATACAATATCATTTCACGAGGCACTACGCCATGTATTAAGAGAGACCCCAGATGTTATTATGATCGGTGAGATGAGAGACCTTGATACTATAAAGGCAGCTCTTACCCTTGCTGAGACAGGCCATCTTATACTTGCAACTCTACATACACATAGCGCTCCTCATGCGGTAAGCAGGATAATAGATGTCTTTCCCGCAGAACAACAGCAACAGGTAAGGGTGCAGCTCAGCGCTGTTTTAGTAGGAGTTGTTGTGCAGGAGCTTATTTCAAGAAAAGATAAAGATACACTTATTCTTGCCCCTGAGATCATGAATGTAACTAATGCTATAAAGCACCTTATACGTGAAAACAGCATACACCAGATATACTCTACTATTCAGACAGGTTCTGAGCATGGTATGATTACTCTTAATGGATCGCTTTATAAGCTTGTTAAAGAGAATCTTATCGATGAAGAGATAGCGCTTCAGCGTTCAAATGATCCTAAAGAATTGAGTACCCTGCTCAAGCAAAAAGATAGATAAGACTATTATGTTATTAATACGCTTTATACTGAAAGCGTTTTTATTATTATATTTCCTCACACAAATACCACCCGCCTATTCCGAATATAACCTTGCCACAGATGAAGAAGAGACCCTATTCATATCCCAACAAAAAGAGATAAGCATGGGCCGAAATATCGCTAAGCAAGTCGAGGAAAAGATAGACATTGATACAAATTACACAAACCAGGAAAGAATAGATATTATAGGCCAAAAAATAGCTTCAGTATGTGACAGGAAAGATCTGATATTCCATTTTAAAGTGCTTGATGAGGAGGATGTAAAAAATGCCTTCGCACTTCCAGGTGGATACATATATGTATTTAAAGATTTGATAAGGGGACTGGAAGATGATGAGGTCGCGGCTATATTAGCCCACGAAATCGGCCATGTCTGTGCAAGGCATAGCATAAAGCGGCTGCATAAGGGGCTGGGCTATCAGATAATGAGTATCCTTGTTGTGGCTGGGGCTAAAGATGCCTATACAAAGCGAAAAGCGCAAGAGGCCTTTGGCCATCTTATGTTGGCAAACACCCGCGAGGATGAGCTTGAAGCAGATAAACTAGCGGTAAAATATCTGAAAAAAGCAGGCTATGATCCTGAGGCTGTTGTGAAAGTAGTTGATAAACTTATTAAATGGCAGATGGACTCTCCACCTGGCCGAAAGAGATACTGGTATACGCACCCCTACCTTGCGGCAAGACGTTCTGCAGCAAATCAGGCGATAACCGGAGAGATAAGCTTTGACGATTATATGAATGTCACAGAGGACGAAGGCTATGTTATTCCGCGCTAGAAAAGACTTAGTAGCAACTTCTGCTTTAGTTCTTACCCTAACGTTATTTTTTATAGCAGGCTGTGTACCTTTAGTGCAGGATGGATATTACGGGCGTGTCGTGTATGTATATGATGGTGATACAGTTAAGCTTGCTAATGGTGAGAAAGTAAGATATATAGGGGTAGATACGCCTGAGATGAATTATAAAAATCCGCCTGCTGAATACTTTGCAGAAGAAGCAAAGAGGTTCAACGAAAGATTAGTAAATGGAAAAAGAGTAAGGTTAGAATTTGATACAGAAAGGCGCGATAAATATAATAGATTACTTGCGTATGTGTATATAGATAATATATCTGTAAGTGCAAAACTTATTGAAGAAGGTTACGCGCGCGTTTTTATAATCCCACCAAATATAAGATATGCAGATGATTTCTTAAAATTACAGCAAAAGGCACGAGAGGAAGAAAGAGGCCTCTGGAGCGAATAGTTTTCTAGAAAATTAAAAAAATTTTTATTTTTCTCGTATTTCCCCACATATCAGCCAATCACAACATCTAGTAGTAAAAAACTTCCATAACTACCCTATTTGGTGTATTTTACATCCCTATCAAAAACTTTTTAAAGGGATGATAAACGGGTGTGAGATAAACCCCTTGACAAGAACCTTTTTATAGGGTATATTTGTAGCGAAGTGGTTGAAGGTGGAGGAAAGTGGTTAGCAGCAGCTGAACTTTTATTAACAATTCCTTCTCGGTGGGTAAAAAAAGTCCTTCTCGGTGCAGTAACATTGTTGGCCTTTCTCGGTGGGACGATGAAAGGGTAAAATGTTTTACGGTGAATTCGCACATACACTTGATCGCAAAGGTCGCTTGATTATTCCTTCCAAGTTTCGCGAGGCCTTAAAAGAGGCCTATGCCGAAAAACTCTATGTAACACGCGGCCTTGACAAGTGTCTTTTTATATTCACTGAAGAGGAGTGGAAGGCACAGGAATCAAAGTTCAGATCCATGTCTTTTGTCAAATCAGACCACCGCAAATTTAACAGGCTATTTTTCTCAGGCGCACAAGATGTAATCCCTGATAAGCAGGGAAGGGTACTCCTGCCGTCGTTCTTAAAAGAATACGCATCTATAAAAAAGGACGTTGTCTTAATCGGTATATCGGACAGAATAGAGGTATGGAGTAAAGAACTTTGGAGAGAGTATTACTCGAGCTCCAAGGAATCATTTGAGCAGATAGCAGAAAATCTGCTTGAGGAATAATTGATACCTTATCAAAGAAGGGGGAAAAGATGGTAGTTGCCGCAGACACTGTTCGCGCAAGAAGAGGAATGCTTCAGGAGAGTTACGTTCTCATTGAGAGGCTAAAGAAGATGCGCGCATTGAATAAAGACCCGCGGATTGTGGGAATAAGCCCTCGTTTACGTAGCACAGACTGCAAATTTGTCATAGTAAAGACTGACAAGATTTAAGCATACTCGATAAGGATTGAGCTTAAGGTGCATAAGAGCGTATTATTGTATGAGGCTATCGAGTATTTAAAGTGTGAAAAAAAGAAGCTCATTTTAGATTGTACAGTTGGCGCGGCAGGACATGCGAGAGAGATCTTAAAAAGGCTCCCACCTGGCGGTAGGGTCATTGGAATAGATGCGGACAAGGGCGCTCTTGAGATTGCGAGAGTAAACCTAAAAGATTTTGAAAATAGCAGCTTTTCGTTGATTAATGCGAATTTTAAGGATTTTGACAAGGTATTAAGTGATCTTAAGATAGGTAGAGTAGATGGAATGCTCTTTGATTTAGGCATATCTTCCATTCAGCTTGATGATGAATCAAGAGGTTTTACTTTCTTAAAGTCCGGGCCTCTTGATATGCGTATGGATCAAGACACAGGCAAGCCCCTCTGGCAGGTCTTAAGAACTCTTAGCGAGAGAGAGCTGGGTGAAATTATAAGAGACCTGGGTGAAGAAAGATACTGGCGAAAAATAGCAAAGAAGATAAGATCAGAAGAGAAGCAGGAGCCGATACAGGACTCTAAGAGGCTTGCAGAAATAATAAGAGAGACAGTAGGATATCGAACTAAAGGCAAAATAGATCCATCAACAAGGACATTCCAGGCTCTTCGGATCTTTGTAAATGACGAGCTCGGTTCTATCAAAGAAACGCTTAGAAAGGTAAGCTCTTTCTTAAACCCGGGTGCAAGGGTAGTTGTAATATCTTTTCATTCGCTTGAGGATAGGATAGTAAAACATGTATTCAGGGGTATGGCAAAAGAGGAAAAGGTTAAGATATTGACAAAGAAGCCCATAACCCCAAGCATCGAAGAGATAAGCCAGAACCCGCGTTCACGCAGCGCAAAACTTAGGGCCTGTGAACGCATCTAAAAAAAATGAAGAAATTTTTAGTAATCATACTAATAGTCAGCTCAATATCGATACTCTATGTATTCCAGCAGGCCAGGCTCTTAGAGTATAGCTACGATATCAATTCACGTAATAGGTCTTTAGCTTTATTAATTGACCAGAATAGGAACTTGCGCTATAATATAGCTAAGCTTGAGAGGCCAGGGCGCCTTGAAGAGGTCCTATTGGTAAAGGAGGATATGAAAGACCTCTACGCGCCTACTGACTGTTTCAAGATAAAGATAGCAAAACAACTACCAGGTTCCCGCGAGGATATGGTCCCCCCCGGACCCTTTATAAGAGCGGGAAGAGCATTATTGGGTATGTTTTCGCTCAGTTCAGAAGCTGTAGCTAACGAGATGCTGAGCGAATAACTTTATTTTCCTCACAAAATAGTAGGTTTCTACAATTGCATATAAGAAGATATAAATTTAGGTTAGGCCTAATTACACTAATATTTATTTTTATTCTTACACTTATATCTTTCCGCCTTGTTCATCTTCAACTAATACGACATAAGCGATTCACAAAGCTTGCCCATGGCCAGCATGCGGTAAAGATTGAGCTTGAGCCGAAGCGAGGTTCTATACTGGACAGAAACAAGCATCCACTTGCACAGAACCTGCGAGTAGATTCTGTATATGCTGTGGCAAGGGATGTTACTCAAAAGGAAGAAACAGCTAAAATACTTGCGCCTGTCTTAAGCAAAGAAGAAGCGCTGCTTTATGAAAGGCTCTCGCGCGATAAACTATTTGTATGGCTTGCCAGGAAGATTTCAGAAGAAGAGGCTAGAAGGGTAAAGGGACTTGATTTAAAGGGTGTGCACCTGATAGATGAGACAAAGCGTTTTTATCCGAATAATAGGCTTGCTTGCCATCTAATAGGTTTTGCAGGATTAGATAATATAGGGCTTGAGGGTTTGGAGAACCGTTATAATGAGTACCTAAATGGCAAGAATGGCTATAAGATCGTAGTAAGAGATGCCAAGAGAAGAGAGATACATGCTTTTGGTGGCACATATATCCCACCTATTGATGGCTATAACCTTATTCTTACGATCGATGAGGTAATACAGCATATAACAGAGAGAGCGTTACGAAAAGCCTGCAAAAAACATAATGCAAAAGCAGGAGTTGCCATTGTTATGGATCCATATAGCGGTGGTATACTTGCAATGGCTGTTGAGCCCTCTTATGATCTTAACACCTTCTCTAGCACAGAGGATGATGTAAGGCGCAATAGGGCGGTCACTGACCTATATGAGCCCGGTTCTGTATTTAAGGTAGTGACAGCATCAGCCTGTATTAATGAGGGCGTGGTCTCCCTCGATGATAATTTCTTTTGTGAAAATGGTGCATGGTATGTTGTAGGCCATACGCTTCATGACCACCGTGGGCATGGCAATCTTACATTCAGGGAGGTAATTGAAAAATCATCTAATATAGGCACAGTAAAGGCTGCCATGAAGCTGGGTGAGAAACAGCTCTACAAATATATAAGAGCTTATGGCTTTAATGCACTTACAGGAATAGACCTTCCAGGTGAGATAAGCGGTATAGTGCGGCCCCTTAATCGTTGGAGCAAATATTCTATAACAGCTATTCCTATGGGGCAGGAGATAGGGGTGACCCCATTACAGCTTACAAGGGCTATAGCAGCAATTGCAAACGGAGGTTTTCTTATGAAACCACGTATAGTAAGCAGAATAGTTGATACAAATGATGAGATTGTAAAAGAGTATAAGCCTATCAGGATAAGAAGGGTGATATCTGAGGAGACCTCACTAAAACTAAAAGAGATAATGAAGGGTGTGGTAGAGCGTGGAACAGGAAAAAGAGCGCGACTGAAAAAGTTTGATGCAGCAGGAAAGACAGGAACATCGCAGAAAGTGGAAGGGGGCAGGTATTCGCATAGTAAGTTTATAGCATCATTCGCAGGGTTCGCACCTGTAAAAAGGCCAGAGCTAGTCATATCTGTTATGATAGATGAACCACACCCGGCATATTTTGGCGGTACAGTTTCTGGACCGGTCTTTAAGGAGATTGCTGATAAGGCATTAAACTATCTTGGCGTAGAGGAGGAACCGGATGAAACTTCACCATCTACTTAAAGATGTTGATATCGTAAATATTACAGGGAACAAATATATAGATATTACCAATATCTCTTATGATTCCAAACAGCTCAAGGAAGGCGGGCTTTTCTTTGCTATTAAAGGTGAAAAACATAATGGCGCTGATTTTATAGATGAGGCTATTGAGCGCGGAGCAGTATCTATTGTAAGCGAGGATGATTTTATAACATTTAAGAGCGTATCCAAGGTAAGGATAAAAGACATACGGAGCTCATGCGCAAAGATAGCCAACAACTTCTATGGCTATCCATCCCAAAAAATAGATGTAACAGGCATCACAGGAACAAATGGAAAGACCACTATCCTCTACCTGATCGAGGCCATCCTTTCAACTGCGGGCCTCTCCTGCGGGACAATAGGTACAATAAGTTATAATGTAGGTGAACGCAAAATTCCTGCTATTAACACAACACCTTCTGCTATCATGCTTCAGAGGCTCTTAAATGATATGGTAAATGCGAATGTTGCAAACTGCATTATGGAGGTCTCAAGCCACTCACTGCACCAACGTAGGGTTGAGGGTATAGATATGAGCAATGCTATATTTACCAATTTAAGCGCTGAGCATCTAGACTACCACAAAGATATGGAAGAGTATTTCAAGACCAAGAGCATGCTTTTTAATATGATAAAAGATGATGGATATGCAATAGTAAACATAGATGATGAGCATGGCAGGAGAATAGTAGAGAATATCAAATCGAAAGTGTTGACGTACGCGCTTAATAGAGAAGCAGATCTGGTTGCTTTTGATGTAAGCTCATCAATAAAAGGTTCTAAGTTTAAGATAAAAACAGCAGATGAGATTCTGGATATAAAAACACCGTTAATCGGTGAATATAATATTTATAATATATTGGCTGCTATAGCCTTTGCTGTTTCAAAGAATATAGATAAGAACCTGATCATAGAGGCTATTAAAGAATTTAAAGGTGCGCCGGGAAGGCTACAGAGGGTAGAGTCAGAAGGCAGGAGCTTTGATCTCTTTGTTGATTACGCACATACAGATGATGCATTGCGTAATGTGCTTAGTGCTCTCAGAAATATTGCTAAGGGAAAAATATTCCTTGTGTTTGGCTGTGGTGGTGAAAGAGACAAAACAAAACGCCCACGTATGGGAAGAATCAGTGCCGAGCTGTCAGACTTCTCAATTATCACCAATGATAACCCTCGCAGCGAAGATCCAAAAGCAATAATAGATGATATAATAAAAGGTATCCCGGATGGTTTTAAGGATTATAAGGTCCTGCCTGATAGGAAAAAGGCTATTGAGGATTCAGTATCTATGGCAGGAGAGAATGATATAGTTCTTATAGCAGGTAAAGGCCATGAGAAGTACCAGATATTAAAGGATACAACTATCTCTTTTGATGACTGCAGGGCCTGCGAAGAGGCCCTTGCCAAAAAGAGAATAAAAAAATGAAGCCTAAATTTACATTAAGTGAATTAGCTGATATTGCAGGTGCCGAATCTGTTGGTACTGATGGAAACTTAAAGATCAGAGGCATATCAACAGACACAAGGGATATAAGAGAAGGCGAGGTTTTTCTAGCCCTTGGAGGTGAGAATTTTAATGGAGTTAATTTTTTGGAAGATGCAAAGAAAAAGAGGGCAATAGCTGCCATTGTACCTAAGCCGACAGAAGAGGTAAAGGGTCTTAAGCTTATAAGAGTAGAGAATACCAAGAAAACTTTAAGCGATATTGCGAAGGCTCATAGAGCGAAGTTTAGTATACCTGTTATCGGTATAACCGGTTCAAATGGAAAAACCACTGTTAAGGATATGATGGCTCATATCTTAAGCAAACGTTTTAAGGTTCTGGCGACAGAGGAGAATTATAATAATAAGGTAGGAGTGGCTCAGGCGCTGTTAAAATTAGATGACCATGATATAGCGATTATAGAGGTAGGGACAAACTCTATTGGCGAGGTAAGCCATAACGCAGAGGTATTAAAACCAACAGTTTCCATTATTACAAATATAGGCCCATCACACCTTGAAGGTTTAAGAGATAAAAATGGTGTCTTAAGTGAGAAGATAGCATTGGTTGAATCTTTGGGTAGAGATGGCGTATGGGTAAAAAACAGAGATGATGAGCTGCTGGCGACTAAGGAATATGAGAATATAAAGACTATAAGCTATGGGATAGAGGCCGAGGAGCTGGATTTTAAAGGAAGCGGCATAAGAGAACTTCGGTCAGGCCTTGAATTTACTGTGAAGGAGAGGGTTGCTAAGGTGCCTTTATTGGGTATCCACAATGTCTATAATAGCCTGGCTGCCATTGCCTGC
The DNA here is from genome assembly GCA_013202935.1 of Candidatus Omnitrophota bacterium. Classification (GTDB taxonomy): domain Bacteria; phylum Omnitrophota; class Gorgyraeia; order JABMRG01; family JABMRG01; genus JABMRG01. The sequence continues at coordinate 7,976 of JABMRG010000055.1, read as the reverse complement.
AGCTCGCTATTTATGGATGTAACTGACATAGTAGGTATGCTGCCTGGGTTTAAAGGAACCAGTATGCGTCTTGAGGTATTGGATACAGGTAATTTTACTATAATAAACGACACATATAATTCTAATCCGCTCTCTTTCAGCTGTGCCCTAAGAGCTCTTAGGAATTTTCCTGTGGAGGCAAAGAGAGTCTTAGTCTGTGCAGATATGTTAGAGCTGGGTAGGTTCTCAGATAAGATGCACTATGATTCAGGAAGATTGGCTGCAAAGACAGACATAGATTATCTTATGACATTCGGAGAGAGGGCAACCAATATCGCAGAAGGTGCTATCAAAGGCGGGATGGATAAGAATAGAGTAAACTCTTTTCAAGACAAGCATAAGCTTGAGAGTTCCTTGCGCAATATAATCAAAAAGGGCGATGTAGTATTAATCAAAGGTTCAAGAGGAATGAAGATGGAGGAAATTGTAAATTGCTTTATCACCTGCTCTACCCACTAAGGGATATATTTTTTGGATTTAATGTCTTTCGTTATATAACATTCCGAACAGTAGGGGCTACTATTACCGCTTTTCTCTTAAGTATTATCTTGGGGCCGTTTATTATCAAGACGCTAAAGAGACTGCATATCGGCGAGTATATACGCAGCGAAGAAGAAGTACCTGGAATATACCCATTACATAAGCATAAGGAAGGTACCCCTACAATGGGTGGCATACTTATGCTTGTTGCAATTCTCTTATCCACATTCTTATGGGCTCGTCTCGACAACCGTTATATCTGGCTTACTATATTTACTACTACCTGGCTTGGTATAGTAGGTTTTCTCGATGACTATATCAAGCTCAAGAGAAAAGACGGTGACGGGTTAAGTAAAAGAACCAAATTTATTGGACAGGTCATATTGGGATTGGTGCTCGGATCTATACTCTTTTTTGATAAGAATGTCGGCAGCACGATACATTTTCCGTTTTTTAAAGAGGCGATCCTGGATATAGGTATCATCTATATATTATTTGTTATGTGTGTGGTAGTAGGCACATCCAATGCTGTAAATCTGACCGATGGCCTTGACGGCCTGGCTATAGGCTGTATGATAATGGTTGCCCTTGCTTATATGGTTATAAGTTATGTTGTGGGCAATGTCAATTTCTCTGAGTACCTTTTCATAAGATATGTACCTGGTTCAGGTGAGCTTGCTATATTTTGTGCTGCTATAGTTGGTGCAGGACTTGGGTTCTTGTGGTTCAACTCTTATCCTGCAAGTGTATTTATGGGGGATGTAGGCGCACTGGCATTAGGAGGTGGCATAGGGGTTGTCGCAGCATGCATAAAGAAAGAGATGTTACTTTTAGTAGTAGGTGGTATATTTGTCTTTGAGGCTATATCTGTTATACTGCAGGTAGGGTCGTTTAAATTGAGGCGGCGCAGGATCTTTCTTATGGCGCCATTCCATCACCATCTTCAGATGAAGGGGTGGCATGAGCCGAAGATAGTTATCCGTTTCTGGATAGTCGCTGCAATATTAGCGCTATTTACACTGGCAACATTAAAATTGCGATAAGAATGGAATTGAATGATAAGAAAGTAACAGTAGTCGGTTTAGGTATAAGCGGAAGAGCTGCTTCGCTTCTTTTGAGAGAGAAGGGGGCGGTTGTCTATGCTACAGATTCATCAATATCAGACGAGCTTAAGGCCACTAAATCAGAATTGGAAGAAAAAGGTATTTCTGTAGAGCTTGAAAAATATACAGAGGAATTTATTAAGGTTGCAGAGCTTATGGTTGTAAGCCCAGGGGTAAAGGATGATTCACCTCTTATACAGGCGGCCAGAGCCAATTCAATACCTGTGATAAGTGAAATAGAGCTTGGTTACCTCTCCTGCAAAGCGCCGATAATAGCTGTTACCGGGACTAATGGTAAGACCACCACGGTTACATTGATCGACCTTATGTTAAAAGCATCAGGCAAAGATTCCCTGCTTTGCGGAAATATAGGGGAGGCTTTTTGTGAGGAGGCCGCAGATACTACCAATGAACAGGTGGTTGTGCTTGAGGTAAGTTCATTCCAGCTCAAGAGAATAAGGGATTTTAGGCCAAAGGTCGCGTGTATAACAAATATTACGCAGAATCACTTTGACTGGCATCCTGATTTTAAAGACTACTTTGACTCGAAGAAGAATATTTATAAAAACCAGAAGGAAGATGATTTTGTTCTGCTGAATTTTGACGACGATAACCTAAGAGCTTTGGATGAAAAGATAGCTTCAAAATGCTACTTTTTCAGCACCTCTGATAAGGTAAATGGTGCCTACTGCGAAGGAGAGAGGCTCTTTCTTGATATTGATGGTAAAAAAGATAATATATGCAGCATTAAAGATATAAAGCTAAAAGGTGAGCATAATATATCCAACATATTATCCGCATGCCTATCCGCACACTTTCAAGGGGCTACAGTAGAGGCGATGAAAGAAGTTCTGCATACTTTTAAGGGCCTGGACCACCGCTTTGAAAGAGTAGCAGAAATAAACGGAGTAGAGTTTATAGATGATTCAAAAGCGACAACAGTAGATGCATGCAGGGCTGCATTATCTTCATGCGCAGGGAAAGAAGTAATACTTATAGCTGGGGGAAGAGATAAGGGAAGCGATTTTACCAGCATAAAAGAGCTTATTGCAGATAAAGTAAAGTCGCTCGTTCTTATAGGAGAGGCGAAAGAGAAGATAAGAAGAAGTTTAAAAGGCAGTGTAGAGATATCTGATGCTGATGATATGAATAAGGCTGTTTCTATATCTCTTGATAAGGCAAGCACCGGTGATATAGTTCTTCTGTCACCTATGTGTGCAAGTTTTGATATGTACAAAGACTACAAAGAGCGCGGGGATATATTTAAAGAGTCAGTAGCAAGTTTAAAAGCGGGAATTGCTGCGTCACTCCACTCCTCGTAACAGCAGGATAAGATGAGAGAGACTAGAATACGCCTATTTATAGTAACAGTAATCTTAGTTGTTGTTGGTACAATAATGATATATTCCGCAAGCTCTGTCTTCGCGTATGAGAAATATGGAGATAGCGCATATTTTTTAAAGAGACACGTTCTCTATCTTTTTATAGGTTTTGTATTGGCAGCCTCATGCATGAGTGTCGATTACACAAAATTCAGGAGATACATAAAACCCGTTCTTTTACTCTCCATGCTGCTTCTGGTGACAGTCTTTATACCAGGCCTTAGTAGAGCCGCGGGAGGAGCCAGGCGCTGGATAGCTTTTGGGCCGGTCAGTTTTCAGCCATCAGAGATTGCCAAGATGGCCCTGGTCTTTTATGCGGCAGATGTGTTATCACGAAAACAGTCTGAGATATCCGACTTTATCTATGGTTTTCTTCCGCTTATGACTGTTCTAGGTATAGCAGTTTTTCTGATACTGCTTGAGCCTGATTTAGGAACAGCTATGGCGTTGGCAGCAATGATTATAATAATGGCGTTTGTTGCAGGTGTTAATATGAAACAGATAGGCCTTATTACGCTTCCCGGAGTTTTGGCAGTTATAGGACTGATAGCTATGAAACCTTATCGCATAAAGAGGATAACCGCTTTTTTAAACCCCTGGGCCGATCCGAGGGGGACAGGTTTTCAGATAATACAATCTTTTATTGCCCTGGGCTCAGGAGGGCTTTTTGGAGTAGGGCTTGCACATTCTAAGCAGAAGTTGTTCTATTTGCCCGAAGCACACACAGATTTTATATTCTCTATAATTGGAGAGGAGCTTGGGCTTGTGGGAACATTAGGCGTAGTTGTTCTTTTTGGAGCTTTTATATATCTTGGTTTTAGAATAGCCTATTCAGCAAGGGATCTCTTTGGGCAGTTTCTTGCATTTGGACTTGTGACCATGATAGCACTACAGGCAATAATAAATATAGCGGCAGTCACAGGCTCTGTGCCAACAAAAGGACTTCCACTCCCATTTATCAGTTATGGTGGCACATCCTTAGTCTATAGTATGGTGAGCGTAGGGCTCTTGTTGAACATAGCACGACACAGAAAATAAAAAAGAAGGTTCGGGGTGAATATACTTATCGTATCAGGTGGGACAGGCGGGCATATATTTCCTGCAATAGCACTTGGCAAAGAGCTTAAATCCAGGGGGTATAATATAAGCTTTGTTACCAATGACAGTATAAGTGCAGTCAATATGATTGAGACCGCGGGTTTTAACTATGAGGTCTTAAGTGTGCCAAAGATGCCATACGGATTTTCTATAAATTGGTTAATATTTTTTCCAAAATTGCTGCTGGCTCGTTATGACGCAGAAGATCTAATCAGGTTATTAAACCCTAATATCGTAGTAGGATTCGGCGCCTATATATCAGGGCCAATAGTCTCTGTCGCTAAATCTAACAATATAAAGACTATTATACATGAACAGAACGTTTCACTAGGCAGGGCAAACAAGATTCTTTTAAAAAAGGCGGATAAGGTATTTTTGAGTTTTTCACATAGGCTGATGGATAAGAGCAAAAAGTATATTGTAACAGGAAATCCCTTAAGGCCCAGCCTCTTAGAAGGATTAAAGAGTCTCACGAAAGCCCAAGCAAAAGCTCGCCTGGGCCTATCTAGAAACAAAAAGACCATTTTAGTTCTTGGTGGAAGCAGGGGTGCACCTGCAATAAATAGCTTAATAATGAAAGTCCTGGTAGAACTAGATGAACTCCAGAGAAAGAGGATACAGATAATACATGTATGCGGCAAGAAAGACCTTGAGCAGGTTTCAAGAGAGTACAGGATCAGTGGTGTGGAACATGTAGTAAATACATTTTATGAGACGATGCATATTTACTACAAGGCAGCAGATCTTATCATATGCCGTGCCGGCGCAACTACCGCTTCTGAGATAGCAGTATTCGGCCTGCCCGCTATACTTATTCCATACCCCTGGGCGGGATATCACCAGAAGGATAATGCCGAGGCCATAGCAGGCTCAGGCGGGGCGGTTGTAGTTGAAGAGAATAGGATATCGCCTAAAGAGCTTAGGAGTGAGATATTCGATATTATTGATAATGAAGAGAAGATGAGAGAGATGAGTTCTAGTATGCGTTCACTCGCAAAGATAGATGCTGCATCTAAAATGTCTGATCAGATAGAGGAACTTCTGAATGCTTAGAAGCAAGAGAAATATACATTTTGTAGGTATTGGTGGAATAGGTATGAGTGGAATAGCCTGGCTCTGCCTTAAGAGAGGCCATACGATAAGCGGCTCAGATATAAAATCCAGCAGCATAGTAGATAAGCTTGTTAAGGAAGGTGCCAAGGTACATATAGGCCATCGTTGGGAAAATATCAAAAAGATTGATATTGTTGTATACTCTTCTGCCATATTGAGTAACAATCCAGAACTCTCTGAGGCAAAAAGGTTAAATATCCCTATGCTCAAAAGGGGCGAATTTTTAGCTTTTCTTGCGGAAGGGAAAAAATGTATAGCAGTAACCGGAGCACATGGAAAGACTACAACCTCATCTATAATATCGACCATGTTAAAAGAGGCAAACCTTACTCCGAGCGGTGTAGTAGGCGCCCTTGTCCCTTATCTTGATGGCAACGCCTTTATAGGAGATGGAGAGTACTTTGTTACAGAGGCGGATGAGTCGGATGGTTCTTTTCTCTATCTTAAACCTGATTATTCTGTGATTACCAATATCGACCTTGAGCACCTGGACTACTACGAGAATATAGAAGATATCAAAAACGCGTATCTTAAGTTCATGAATAATACAAAACCAGATGGAGCGGTTATCTGCTGGGGGCAGGATCCATACATAAAGAAGATATCAAAATATTTTAAAGGGCGCCTATTAACATATGGCACCTCGAGGAAAAACGATCTCTGTGCATCAAAGCTAAAGACAGAAAACCTGGAATCAGAGTTTAATTGTATTTATAAAAATAGAGACCTTGGAAAATTCAAAATACGGATACCAGGCGAACACAATATACATAACGCCCTTGGGGCTATATTAGTCGGGCTTGTTATCGGCCTTGAACCAGCTGCAATAAGGTCGGCTATATATCAGTATATGGGCGCAGAGAGGCGCTTCCAGGTAAAGGCATCAATCAACGAGGTGACAGTTGTTGATGACTATGCGCACCATCCTACAGAAATAAAAGCAACACTGAAGGTGGCGTGCAATATGCCGCATAAACGCCTGATAGTGGTATTTCAGCCGCACCGTTTTTCAAGAACAAAGTTATTAAAGAAGGAGTTTGCGCAGGCGTTTGATAATGCAGGTTATCTTATATTAACAGATATATATGCCGCTAATGAGAAACCTATTTATGGCGTTACCTCCATGAATATATATGATGATGTTCTAAAGACAAAAAAGATCAATGTCAACTATATAGCAAAGCCCAGGCTGCTGGACTACCTTAAGAATTTTATAAAACGAGGAGACTTGCTTCTGTTTCTGGGAGCAGGTGATATAGGAAGGCTATCAGGTGAGTTTATACATATGCTAAAGGATAAAAAGGAGAATGATGTTACACGGTAAGGGCCTTAAGAGTTTACAGGGAATAGTATCCTTTAATGTGCCTATGAGAAGATATACTACTATTCGCACAGGCGGTGCCGCGGCAGCATTGTTTCAGCCTGAATCCATAGAGGCCTTAGCAGGCTGTCTAAGATTATGTAAGGAGAGAAGGGTTTCTTTGTTGGCAATAGGTGCAGGTAGTAATATAATAGTAAAAGATAAAGGTATAGATGGACTGGTTATAAAGCTTTCTTCACCGTTTTTTAGAGGAGTAGAGGCTTGTGGCACGGAGATAGCATCTGGTGCCGGAGCTTCTTTAAGTAAGCTCTCTTATATAGCAGAGAGAAACTCCTTAGGAGGCCTTGAATTTTTGGCAGGTATACCCGGAACTGTGGGAGGTGCTATAATACAGAATGCCGGCGCACAGGGTAAGTCTATATCAGGTATTATAAGGGATGTAAAATGTATCGACAGAAATGGCAGGCTTAGGACATTTAAAAACAGGCAAATAGGTTTTGGGTATAGAGAAAGCGGCCTCGAAAAGTTTATTATTCTCGGAGTTACCTTTAAGCTAAGGAAGCGAGAAAGAAACAGCATAAGAAAAGATACCAGCAGCTATATAGAAAGACGGCTTTTAACACAGGATTATATTTCACCCAGCGCAGGATGCATATTCAAGAATCCTAAAGCAAGAAATTTAAGTGCAGGCGAATTGATAGAAAGATGTGGCCTTAAGAGTAAGAGAATAGGGGATGCCTCAGTCTCAGGAAGGCACGCAAACTTTATTGTCAACAGAGGCCACGCACAGACTAAAGACATACTGTATCTTATAGCCCTTATTAAGAAAAGAGTGCGCAAGAATTTCGGCATAAGCCTGGAAGAGGAAGTAAAGATAATAGGATGAGAAAAGAAGAGGATAGAATAGGTATACTTCTTGGCGGGCCATCAAATGAAAGAGAGATCTCTATAAAAAGTGGAAAGGCTGTATACGAGGCATTATGCTCGCAAGGATATGATGCTGTTTGTATAGACCCGAAAGATGTCGATTCTGTTAAGAGAGATATTTTGGCAGAAAAAATAGACCTTGCGTTTATTGCTTTACATGGAAGATTTGGAGAAGATGGAACTATCCAGTCTATCTTAGAGGGTATGAATATACCATATACAGGTTCAGGGCCCCAGGCAAGCCGTCTTGCAATGAATAAGGCCTTGTCGCGAAAAGTTTTTGAGAAGGATGGTATTCCAGTTCCTAGGTATAAGGTTATCAGCAAGGGTATCAGCAAGGGGACAGACCCCTCAGGTTCTAGGTATGTAAATGAACGGGGTCTGTCCCCAGACTTAGTGGGGGATGTGTCCCCATGCTCATTACGGGACCTGTCCCCAGACTTAGTGGTGTCCCCATTTAAGTATCCATTCGTTCTTAAGCCTGTGACCGAAGGTTCCAGCATAGGCATGAAC
>JABMRG010000054.1 GCA_013202935.1 Candidatus Omnitrophota bacterium | reverse complement strand
CTATTTATATAATAGATTAGCAGAGTGCTTAAGTCAAGCGAATTATCTTTTTGGCAATGTTTTTAGAATTAGAATAAGCAGAACGTATACCGGAAGACGTAAGCCCAGCCTTCTTTGCAACCTTATTAAAAAGCATTCTACTGGGTATATCCTGCGGTAAATGAGAATCAGAACCTATTATAATCATGGCTTTAGCTGATTTCGCAATTCCTGCAACATGTGTATTTGTTTTTGAGTGGCCCTTTCTTGCTGTTATCTCTAAGTAGACGCCTTTCCTTGCAGCTAAGAGTGCGTCCTCTTTTATTATCTTGCCAGGATGTGCCAAGATATCAACACCTGCCTTAATCGCCGCTCTATTCGTGCCTTTGATAACAGGTTCAACAGGGCTCTCTCCATGCCCGATTATAATCTTTGCGCCATTTTTTCTGGCGTGTTTTGTAAGTGGTCCAAACTGCTCTAAGGGAAGATGTGTAAGTTCAATGCCGGGAATCGCTTTAATCTTCCAATACTTATTTAATTCAGCGCATACCTTTACCAGCGCCTTAACAATAAAATCTATATTTGAAGAATCGGCATGGTCAGTTATTGCTACAGCATCAAAACCTGCTACATCATATCTCCTTACAAGTTCGCTTGGCAAAAGTACGCCATCACTCAATAAGCTGTGTGCATGCAAATCGACAAGCAATGAATCTTTTCTTCTCTGCATCTTTTACCTCTCTGTTTCTTTTTTTAACTCAGCATACTTCGCGTAACTCAATAGCTGATAAAATCCGCCAAAGAATGCCATCATAAATCCCAAGAAGCCATCACGAAAACCCTGCTTAAGAAAGTACGCCTTAAAAAATCTGTCAAATGATTTTCGCAAAGCACGCGCCAATGACATCTTCCTCTTGTCTCTAAACCATTTCTCGGATTCAAAATTTGTCTGATGATCTACCTTACGCACCATATCAGAAAAATCTTTATAGGCAAGGTGTATGATCTCGCCATTAAGATCCTTGCGCTCACCTTCCATTATCGCTGGTGGGTGATACTCTTCTTCCGCGTACCTGAACTCACTCTTCTTAAAAAGTTTCAGTTTCCTGTTCGGGTACCAGCCACCATGCCTGATCCATCTATTACCAATATAGTTCTTATGCGGGACATTATAACCGTTATGAGTAAAGCCTTCTTCTGCCAGGCGTATAAGCTCATCCTGAAGCTCTGAAGTAATCCGCTCATCAGAATCAAGGCTGAGTATGTATTCGTTTTTGGCCTTTGAATACGCAAAATTTCTCTGCCGGCCTTCGTTTTCCCATTTACGCTGATGTATATTATTGGTATACTCACCTACTATATCAAGCGTATTATCTTTGCTAAAATCATCAATAACTACAATATCATCAGACCATTTAGCGCTCTCAAGACAGTCCCGTATCTTGGTTGCGGAATTGCGCGTCATCGTCACAACTGATATAGAATATTTTTTTTCGTTCATAATATTTATGCGATTCTCTCTTTCATCAAATGGTTCGTGGCGCCCCTGGGGCGATTCGAACACCCGGCACGCGGTTTAGGAAACCGCTGCTCTATCCACCTGAGCTACAGGGGCAAAGTTATTTTGGTATTATAACAAAAAAGAGTCCTTAAAACAACTCAAAAACCCTCTTACCTCTCCTTCTGCGCGAGCATAAGGCAACAACTTATCCGCCGGACCTTTTCCAATACCGCTTTAAGGTCTGGGCATATTCTATGATAGTCATTTTATACGGATTGATATAATTACGCAATGCATAACCCTTATATACTTTATATACAAAGCGATACAATCCATCCATTGGCAATTTAATCAACATCCTTGTCAAAGAAAGCAATCTCGGCCACCTGACTGTAATTGGAAACAGCCTTAGCAACCTTTCAATTTGTCTTTTTTCATATTTTGTTTTAAATTTTATTATAGAGCGATCAGCTGCTGAATTGCCTATCTCTTCCATGCTGCCATCTAAAAAATTATTCTTTTTTGCAAACTCTCCCAGCTCTGTCTTGGGGTATGGCTGAAAAAAGAAAACAGCGGAAAAGTCCGGCTTGCACTCGATGTTAAACTTAAGTGTCTGCCAATCATCATCAACTCCCCCGGCAGGCAATCCAAGTATATTGAACGTCATCAACCTTATGCCGGACTCTTTTATTATTTTTGAAGCGTTTTTGATCTGCTCATCAGTAACATGCTTTTTTAAATATTTAAACCTATAATCCTGTTTTCCAGACTCTATTCCTATGCTTATGGCATGGCAGTTGGCTTCTTTTAATAAACGGGTTCTCTCCTCGTTAACTATGTCGGCTCTTTGCGCACAATAAAAAGGCAGCCCTATCTCCTTTTTGTACTTGCAGGAAAATTCTCTTAATAATTCTATATTAAAACAAAAAACGTCATCAAATATAGATATAAACTCCAAGGGATAAGCATCCCTTACGTTCTTAATCTCTTTTATGATTGAATCTGCGCTTCTGGCTCTTATCTTCTTGCCAACAGAAGGATATAGGAGGTGGAATTGATGGTTAAAACAATAACTGCAATCAAAAGGACACCCCCGGGAAAATAGAAACGTCTTTAATTTGCTCTTTCTTGCCAAGGTACTTTTTGAATATAAAATTTCTCTATCGACATATGGAACGCTGTCTAAATCCATTATTAATGGACCCAATGGATTTTTTACTATCTCATCACCTCTTTTTACCCACCAATTATTTGTGTGATGATAATCACCTCCGTTCTTATATCTTTCGATAAACTGAGGAACGGCTAAATCCCCTTCTCCGATACAAATTGCATCAACGCCTGATTCGTTAATAAGTTCGGGAAAAAATGTAGGATGTGGCCCTCCAAAAATGGAAAACGTCTCCATCCTCTCTTTTATTCTCCTGTTAATTTCAGAGTAGTAACGATAGCTTCCTGTAAGGCAATTATAACCAACGAGATCCGGCTTAAATCTGGCAGCATATTCTACCGGGTCTTCGTAATCGCTGATAACAAGGTCTATCTCATGCCCTTTACCCTTCAGAAGGCTGATGACCTGCATAAGCCCCAAAGGCTCGTAGCTGATCTCTCTGGCAACAAACAACACTTTCATTTATTCAATCTCCAGATTTTATAGCAAAACTAACGGGTTTACGGAAGGTAACCTTATGCGGAAACTACAGGGATATAGCCTATAAATACCTTGCGTCTATTCCAATGACAAACGCGGTTCTTTTCTCTTGTCGTGAGACGCTATAAACTTCGCTATGGCATCTTTGTGCTGCTTAGATATACCTATAAATCTTATGCCGACTTTATATTTATTCAGTTGCTTATATTCACAATGGCGCACTTCGCCCTTAATCCTCACCATCTTCTTCAGCCCAAAAATATCCCCTTTAACAACAAGCGCGATCTTTAGGCCTGCTGGCAAAAAATAGCCTGTAATTATCCCAATGCCTAACGTGCTGATATCAAACGCGGTCACTTCAAAGCGCCCACCCTTGGCCAGCCCAAAACTCTGTTTTGCCGTCTTTGGAATAGCTGATGAGACCTTTAAGTCTATCTCCATCCGTGGAGACATCCTTGAATCAATACCCATGGCTCCTCCTGTCAATACGTAATCAGGGAAAAGATATTATAATCTTTCAATTTCTCACGGCCATTTAGGAACGAAAGCTCTATCATAAAGGCAACTTCGTAAATATCTCCTTTTAGCTTCTCGACCAACTCGCATATAGCCTTTGCCGTTCCTCCGGTTGCCAGCAGATCATCTAAAATAAGTGCCTTCTCTCCCTCAACTATCGCATCCTCGTGCATATAAACAGTATCTGTGCCGTATTCAAGCTCATATGAGGCCTCTATTGTCTTATAAGGAAGCTTGCCTTTTTTTCTTACAGGCACAAAGGCTGCCCCAAGCCCATGAGCTACTGCACCACCAAAGATAAATCCCCGCGCCTCAGCAGCCACAACCTTACTTATGCCCTTATCCTTATATCTTTGCACAAAACCATCTACTACTTTTCCAAAAGCTCCCCCATCACCTATCAACGTAGTAATATCTTTGAAAAGAATGCCCTTCTTTGGGAAGTCTGGAATATCCCTGATATATTGTTTTAATTCGCTCATCTCAAAACCTCTTCGTCTTCTATTCCTTCCTTTACGCCAGCCTCAACAATGAGGTCTTTCAGCCTCTTTATAGCCCTCTCTTCTATCTGCCTGACGCGCTCTTTTGTTATCTTAAAATGCTTGGCAATCTCCTGTAGCGTAAGTGATTTCTTCTTATCGATGCCAAAACGCAGCATTAATATCTGCCTATCTCTCGTCGGTAAATCCTTAATAAGCTTCCTTATCTGCTGATCGCGAAGCGCCTCAGACATCCTCTCATCAGGCGCACTCGCAGACTCATCTTCTATCAGCTCTAAAAATAAGCCTGCATCCTCTTCGCCTATCGGTGTCTCAAGAGAGGTCGGATGCGTCTGCGCTGTCTGCGCAACATCACTCACCTTCTTTAGGGACATACCCATTGACTTTGCAACTTCTTTGGTTGTGGGTATCCTCTTTAACCTATGAGTCAGCATCTCTATGGTCTTTTTATACTTTAATATGGCCTCGACCATGTAGACAGGCACACGTATGGTCTTGCCTTGATTTGCTATAGCCCTCATTATATACTGCTTTATCCACCATCCAGCATATGTCGAGAATCTAAAACCTCTTTTAGGGTCATACTTCTTAACAGCCTTCATGAGGCCGATATTCCCTTCCTCTATTAAGTCGAGCATGGGAACACCTGTATAGCTATAGCGCTTCGCAATATTTACTACTAGCCGAAGATTGGCCTGGACCATCTTTTTACGTGCACGCGAATCTCCCTTTTTGATTCTGCGCGCAAGTTCCATCTCCTCTTTATGACTAAGCAGAGGAAAGCTCTCTATATCCTTAAAGTAGAGCATAAGAACATTAGTATCTGCCATTTTTAATCCTCGTAGTTTATTTTTTCAATACTGCATGTGCTGCCGCAAGCCTTGCAACAGGCACCCTAAACGGCGAGCAGCTTACATAATCTAATCCTATCCTATGACAGAACTCAACACTTGCCGGGTCTCCGCCATGCTCACCGCATATACCGATCTTAAGATCGGGTTTTACGCTTCTTCCTTTCTCTACAGCTATTTTTACCAGCTCACCTATTCCGGCCTTGTCGAGACTCGCAAACGGGTCTTGCTCCAATATGCCATCCTCTATATATGATGGCAAAAACTTTCCAACATCGTCCCTTGAAAAGCCAAAGCCCATCTGCGTAAGGTCGTTGGTGCCAAAAGAAAAGAAATCTGCTTCAACAGCTATCTCATCAGCTGTTATTGCTGCGCGTGGTATCTCTATCATTGTACCTATAAGGTACTTTAGCTTCACCTTATGTTTCTTCAGGACCTGCTCGCAGACTTCAAGCGCATGACGCTTGGTAAACTTAAGCTCGTTTATATGGCCAACAAGCGGTATCATTATCTCAGGGATTATGCGCTGGCCCTTCTTGCTAAGCTCGCAGGCTGCCTCCATAATAGCCCTTACCTGCATCCTGTAGATTTCCGGATATGTAATACCAAGCCTGCAACCACGATGGCCGAGCATCGGGTTTAATTCATGCAGATTCTGCATCAGATCCGCAACCTTCTGCTTTGTTATCCTCATCTGCTTTGCCATCTGCTGCATATCCTTATCAGTATGAGGAAGAAACTCATGTAAAGGCGGATCAAGCAATCTGATAGTAACAGGCCTTGACTTCATGGCTTTAAAGATTCCTTTAAAATCTTTCTTCTGCAGAGGCAGTAATTTTGCAAGCGCCTTTTCACGTTTTGCTTCGTCTTCAGCCAATATCATGGCCCTGACGAGAGGAATCCTCTCCTTGCCAAAGAACATATGTTCTGTTCGGCAAAGCCCGATGCCTTCTGCCCCAAAGTCTATTGCAACCTGTGAGTCATGTGGCGTATCAGCATTTGTCCTGACCTTCAACCTCCTTACGCTGTCTGCCCAGCTCATCAACGTCTTAAAACTGCCTGTAACCTGAGGTTTAATAAGATTGACTTTACCGAGAATCACATCACCAGTATTGCCGTTTAATGTAATATACTCGCCTTCCTTGATCTTTTTACCTTTTGCAGTAAAATATTTATCTTTTGCATGAACAGTTATGTCGCTGCATCCTACAACACAGCACTTACCCATTCCGCGCCCTACAACAGCTGCGTGCGATGTCATACCACCGTATGCTGTAAGTATTCCTTCAGATGCGGCCATACCTCCGATATCTTCAGGAGATGTCTCAAGCCTTACCAGCACAGTCTTCTCTTTTTTTGCTGCCATGGCCTCTGCCCTTTCAGCAGTAAACACCACTTTTCCCACCGCAGCTCCTGGAGATGCGGGAAGGCCCTTTGCAATAGAGCTTACCTTTGCCTTAGGGTCGATCATCGGATGGAGCAGCTGATCAAGTTGGGCAGGCTCCACCCTCAAGATAGCCTCATTCTTATTAATAAGCCCTTCGCTTAGCATATCAACCGCTATCTTTACAGCTGCCTGCGCAGTCCTTTTGCCTGTCCTTGTCTGCAAAAGATAGAGCTTCTTGTTTTGAATCGTAAATTCGAGATCCTGCATATCTTTGTAATGCTTCTCTAACCTCTTATAGATAGATACCAACTCAAGATACACCCTTGGCATCTCCTTCTTTAAATCATCTATAGGATGAGGCGTCCTTGTTCCTGCAACAACATCCTCACCTTGTGCATTCATAAGGTACTCACCATAAAACTTCTTCTCGCCGGTACCAGGGTCTCTGGTAAACGCTACCCCCGTCCCTGAATCCTCGCCGAGATTACCAAATACCATAGCCTGAATATTAACAGCCGTTCCCCAGTCATGTGGTATGCCATTTAAGTTTCTGTACTTGATAGCCCTCTGGTTGTTCCATGAGCTAAAAACAGCATCTATAGCCATCTTAAGCTGCTTTTTCGGATCCTCAGGAAATGAGAAACCCTTCTTCTTCTTTATAAGCTTCTTATACTCCCCAACTATCCACTTAAGGTCTTCTGTATTTAGATCGGTATCAAGATCTACCTTTTTTTGTTTTTTTCTGCTGGTTAGTATATGCTCAAACTCCTCACGATCCACCCCAAGTACTACATCCCCGAACATCTGACAGAATCTTCGGTAAGCATCATATGCAAAGCGTTCATTATTCGACTTTGCTATCAACCCCTTAACCGTCGTATCATTCAGTCCTAAATTCAGCACTGTATCCATCATGCCAGGCATAGAAACCCTTGCACCTGAACGCACCGAGACAAGCAGGGGGTCATGCACATCACCAAACTTTTTATCCATAGCATTCTCCAGCTTTCCTAAGTTCAAATCGATCTGGTCTGTTAGGCTTTTTGGATAATGCTTGTTGTTTTCGTAAAAATGGATACATGTTTCTGTAGTTATAGTAAAACCAGGTGGAACCGGTATGCCAAGGTTTGTCATCTCTGCCAAGTTAGACCCTTTTCCACCAAGCAGGTTCTTCATTGTAGAATTACCTTCTGTTCTTCTCCCACCAAAAAAGTAGACATACTTCTTACCCTTTTTCACCGTGCTTCTCCTTTCCAATGTTGCAGTTTGCATATTACCCTTGCCCCTTCCTTGTTTCGCTGCTATAGGCAGCCTATGTTTGCACTACTACTTTAGATAGGTCAGCTATCTGCTCTACATAGAGCTTATTTATAGCCTCAAGCAGTGCTATGCGGTTATTCTTTAAAGACCTATCATTAACATTTACCATAACCTTGTCAAAAAATTCGTGAGTCTCGTCGGAAAATGTCTCTGCGTAAAGCTTAGTAGCCTCACCATACCTCTTCTCAGCGCAGAGCTGCTTAAAATCTTCTCTTACCTCTTTTAATTTATCGTGAAGCCTATGCTCCTGAGGCTCCTTGAGTAGAGAGGCCTTTATATCTCCTGCTGCGCTCTTTGACGACTTTACAATATTATACGTCCTCTCTACAACGCACCTTGCATTTTCAAAGTAAGGTTCATCAATTATACTATTTAAAGACTCTAATTTCAAAAAACAACTTTGCACATTATCAATAATTCCCCCCGTCACAACAGCATCTATCAGGTCATATCTATAGCTGAATCTCTCCTTTACAAAAGATATGAAGCGCTCTTTGAAGAAGTCTAAAAGCATCTCCTTCAGCTTCTTCTTATCTGATGCGCCTGGTGAGGCCATATATATATGATCGAAAACTTGAGAAAGGGACAACGCCACATCCATCTTGATTAATATTGATATAATGCCAATAGCCTGTCGCCTTAATGCATAGAGGTCCCAGCTACCCTTCGGAAATTTGCCAATTTTAAAGTATGATACAATGTTATCAAATTTATCTGCAAGTGAGCATATGCCACCAAGCGCTGTCTGCGGTAT
>JABMRG010000053.1 GCA_013202935.1 Candidatus Omnitrophota bacterium | reverse complement strand
CATTTTTTAGCGTTTTTTGAAATAATGCCAATGAGCGCGCCTTAGCGCGAAGCAAAAACTATGTCTGAGCCCATCGGTCGAAGACCGAAGGGCGAGTTGTTTTTGCTTATTTCAAAAAACGCGTTAAAAAAAATGCGTGCTGCGATATATTGCTGCCACTACTGTGTGGGAATTTTTACGTCCCTGCGAAATTACTGCAAGGCTTTACTCCGTTATTTTTTCGTGAACTCGTCTATCTTCTTTATAATTTTTTTGTCTTGCGTGAAGGAGTAGCCGGATGTGGATGAAGTTTCGATAGCATTCAGTATGCCTTCCTTCTGCAGCTCATCAAGTACTTTCTTTGCCTTTTCCCTGCTTGTGCCAACCCATGTTGCAACACCGCGGGGAGTATCTATGCTGGATGGATTATCCCTGAAGAATATAATTACCTTCTTATGTATCTCTGAATTAAAAAACTTTTTTAAGCTCATCTGCGTGTTTTCTTATCAAGGCCTCTAACCGCCCGTCATGGGCGATCTGCATAAATACCTTAACTATTTCTGGGTCAAACTGTTTTCCCTGCTGGCGCCTTATTTCAGAGACAGCCATTCTAAAAGGCATGGGCCTCCTGTAGGGCCTGTGGCATATCATAGCTTCAAACGAGTCTGCAACAGCCATAATGCGGGCACCCATGGGGATATTTTTGCCCTTTAATTTATCGGGATAGCCTGTTCCGTTATACTTTTCGTGGTGATGGACGATTATAGGAATTACAGGTTTTAGCACATCAAGATACCTTAGTATTTCGATACCTCTTAAGGTATGTGTCTTGATTATCTTGCGCTCCTTGCCGCTTAATGCTCTTTCCTTCTTTAGTATCTCCTCAGGCATAACTACCTTACCCAAGTCTGGCATAAGCGCAGAGTAGTGCAAGACTCTTAGCTCTCTCCTTTTTAAGCCTACTTCCTTACCGAGTTCAACCATAAGTTCTTCAAAGAACTGCGTATGTGTATAGAGCCTGGGAAATTTTGCATCCAGAAGATATCCAAGTGATTTTATCGTCCCTATAGTAAGATCTTCCTGTTCTTTGTAGAGCTGGGCGTTCCTTATAGCGATAACAGCCTGCTCTGCCAATGTAGTCAATATCTCCTTATCAAATATTGAAAACTTCTCATCGCCTATTTTTTCTCTTACAGTTATAACACCGCAGATCTCTTCATCTACCAGGGGTGCGCATAATATCTGAGCTCTGTATATTGACCTGCCTGTCTGCGCAACCTTCCTCTCTAGAGATGAGGGCGCCTTTTTAACCTTAAATATATCTTTGCTTTTTTTATAATCAACAGAGGCGATACAGGAGATTGTGTTTGAGTTTGGGTCTATCATGCATATATTTGCGCGTTCTGCTTTTAAAACCTGCAGGCTTAATCGTGCTATCCTGGGAAAAAGTTCCTGCGTATCAAGCGTTGAGCTTATCAGGCGATGTATAGTATGCACTGTTGACAATGCGATTGCGCGCGGCCTTACAAGGTTATAGACTCTAGCGAGTTCAAGCTCCTTTTGCATCTCATCAACAATGGCAGCCATATAACCTGTTACAATATTTAAGAGCGCGTCTTTCGGTTTAGTTTTTAAGCCACACACACCAAAGAATCCGAGTATAGTCTCGTCTTTTAATATGGGCACAGCTATGCCGAAGGTATTACTCACAGGATGATTAAATGATACAGGCGAGCTTTTTCTTTCTGCCTGCCTCAAGGCTTTCAAGGCAGATTTTTTATAGTCTGCTATAGAAAGGTAATCCTCTATCCCTCGTGCGCGCTGTGTCCGAGTAAGGGGTTTTATGGCTGCTAAAGTGCTCTTGCCTGCCATCCACCATATTGGCCTGCCGAGGAAGCTATCAAAAGCCATTTTTAAATCTTTAAAACCTGGGGCTTCAAGCAGGATATTTAAGAGTTCTCCCTTTTTAGGTTCAACCTTTGTCTTTGCCATCATACCCTCTCATACGGCTCAAAAAACCTTTTATATTCCTGGAGTGCATACCGATCTGTCATGCCTGCTATATAATCACATATAACCCTATGAACATCCTCATTCTTTGCTTTATCCCTGTGTGGCGGTGGGAGTGCCGTGGGCTTCTCAAGATAAACGAAAAAAAGTTTTTTCATAAAACGGCTTGCCTTATCTGCCATACGCATGACTCTATAGTTCTGATAAAGATTCTCAAAAAGATATCCCTTAAGCTCTATTCTCATCTTGCTGATTGTCTCTGAAAAATTTATAATCCTTCCCTGCATTTTTCTTACATCAGACATGGATCTTACATTGCTTTCTTCAAGTTTCTTTTTTGAGTTGTCAATAAGGTCTGTTACAAGCGTATTTATTATCATTCTTATAGCCTGGTATCTTTTCTGCTGCACGCTAAGTGCGCTCTTGGTATTTTTAAGCGGCTCAGCCTGTTTTTGCCATAATGCTATTTCTTCAAGCTCAGCCTCTTTCAATATACCGCTTGCCAGGCCGTCGTCAAGATCATGGCTAAAGTATGCTATCTCATCAGCCATATCAACTACCTGAGTTTCGAGTGTGGGAGATTCTCCTGTATTGAACTCCTCTACTAAGGGGGGATTATCATAGGAGGTGCTATGTTTTATTATGCCTTCTCTTACCTCCCAGGTAAGATTAAGGCCATTAAAATCAGGGTATCTTTCCTCCAGCAGATCTACAACTCTCAATCCTTGAAGGTTGTGATCAAAGCCACCATGGTCTTTCATAATATCCTTCAGTGTATCCTCGCCCGAGTGGCCAAAAGGCGTGTGGCCAACATCATGAGCAAGGGCAATAGATTCTGCCAGGTCTTCGTTCAGTAAAAGCGCGCGTGCTATAGACCTTGCGATCTGCGCTACTTCAATCGTATGCGTCAATCTCGTCCTGTAGTGGTCACCCTCATGATTCACAAAGACCTGTGTCTTATACTCAAGCCTCCTAAAAGCAGTGGTATGTATTATACGTTCCCTATCTCTCTGGTAGATCAGGCGGTAGGGGTGTTCCGGTTCTTTATGCTTACGGCCTCTGCTTGAAGCTTCTCTTGCTGCATATGGGGCCAGGTGGGCCTCTGAGCCTGAAATGGAATTTGCAATATCTGGTTTATGCATATTTGAGGAGCCTCTTGTATAAGGAATCTAGTGACTCTGATATAACCTTTGTACCAGAAATTGTAGGCATAAAATTGGTATCACCTTCCCAGCGCGGCACAATATGTATATGTACATGTCCGGGGAAACCCGCGCCTGCTATCTTTCCAATATTTATACCCATATTATAACCCTTGGGCTTTAAACACTTATCAAGCAATTTTGTAGTCTCATTTACCAGAAGCATAAGGTCTGTCAATTCATCTCTTGTCAACTTTACCAGTGATGGTTTATGGGTTTTCGG
This sequence comes from Candidatus Omnitrophota bacterium, assembly GCA_013202935.1. Lineage (GTDB taxonomy): Bacteria > Omnitrophota > Gorgyraeia > JABMRG01 > JABMRG01 > JABMRG01. The sequence goes on along the minus strand of JABMRG010000053.1, from coordinate 3,927 downwards.
CGCTACCATTACGTGCCCATTGTTGTATGGGTATATATTGAGCATAGAGAATGAGTGTTTTGTCTTTTTTAGAATAAAGTTTTTTCTTAAATTCTTTGAGTCTCTTCCATCGCAAAAGATACAGCTTTTTTTGCTGCGATCATATATAAAAGAGCTTCTCCATGGAGCCCATATCTTCTTCATGCACCCTCTCCCTGCTTTTCAAGTTTCAGTTTTTTTCGTGCATCCTCAAAGAATGGCTCTGCAAAACTGCTTTCCCATACCCTGTCTTTAAACTCCCTCTTCTTAATAAGTTCTATGAATCCTTTGAAATCCTCGTAGTAGCTTCCATATATATGAAAACTGTCTGTTATGTCGACATACCTGCCCACTTCAACTTTTGACTTTATATTTTTTGAAATCCGCTCTGCAATAATCTTCTGAAGGTCTGTAAGGGCGAATATATTCATAAAGGCTGCCTTAAACGCATCGCGCGATCTCCAGTGAGTATTCATATTAAGCAAAAGCCTCCCCATTTTGCCTGCGGAGATCCTAAACCAGACACGTTGCAGGCAGGGAGGATCATCTGTAGGTATATCGAGTTTTGGATTCCATGTGATGGCCTGCGCCCTCCTCGAATGCCCACTCTCTGAGAGCTTGCTTACTATATAATCCATCTGATTAATAAACTCTCCTTCTGTATTGTATGAAAATAGCCTCTGGTGGTATGTGTATGTCCATTTGCCTTCTTCGGGTGCTATCCAGTTATCATGCACACCATCTACTACTTCCTGGCGATAGACCTCAAGGTCTCCTAGGCCACCTGGAAACGCCCTGTGTATGCGCGGCTCTTTAAATGGGGACCTTATAACCATAATCATTGTCACATCCTTGCTGGGTGGGTCTTCAGGCTTATCATACTCTGTCCTGATAGGTAACCCCTCATTCCAGGTCCTTATTACCGACTCCTCCCATGCAGCTGGAAGCGTATCTTTTTCAACCAGTATTACGGGGATCTCTCCTTTTTCCATATTACAACCTTACTATTTTTGGCGTTATCTTATCTGTTATCTCAAGTATACCGTATGAATTATAAGGGGCAAATACCTTGTCTGTAGGGCTCCCCGGGTTGAAATATATTGTATTATCTATTTTTTCTATATACGGTGTATGCGAGTGTCCATGTATTATGCAATCTAATTTTTCGCCTGCAAATTTCATCTTTACATAATCCTGTATTCTGTCAGGCGGCCCCTCACCATGTATTATGCCAATCCTGAAGCCCTCTATCTCAAGGATCTTCTTTTCAGGCAACTCTTTCCTCATGTTGTGCGAGTCCATATTTCCTATAACAGCCTCTACTGGAGCTATTTTCTTTAAATTCTCAAGAACAGACAATCCTGCCAAGTCACCTGCATGTATTATAAGGTCTGTCTTGGCCAGTTCTTTTAAAAGTGAATCTGGAAGCTTCTCACATGCCTGAGGTATATGCGTATCTGATATCACAGCTATCTTCACTCTGAGAGTTTCCTTTCTTATGCTATTAGTGCGTTATAGCCTCTATAGAATTTAAAGAGCCTGTTTAAGTCCTCTCTATTCCATATCCATATATGCTTCTGTTTTGCCATAACCTTTGCAGTATCGTCGAGGCCTGACATGGCCATAAGTATAATCTTAGGTTTTGACTGCTGATAGTTTTTGAGCCTTTTTGATATCTCGCATATATACTCCTCAGTCACTCTACTGCTTGAAAGAATAAATAGCCATTTTTTCTTTGCTCGTGTAACTATCAAGGTGGTATTACTATTTAATCTTTTCTGTTGCAAAAAACTAAGATGCGGCAACATGCGAATTCTCTCGTCAATAAAGAAGTGCTCATTATTAAACGAGGCTATAAGTTCAACTACCTTTTCACTAATACTTTTTCTTGCCTCAAGCCTAAAGGCCGAGATCCTATCTTGGGCCTCTTTGATGTAATCTGTTGATTCCTCCTCTGGTATAAAATCGAATAAAAGATTCCTGGGTTTTGACCTTACCTCAATCCACATTTTAAATACTGAATCTGTTATGGCATACAGAGAGCCGCTCTTTGATACAAGTCCCAACTCTAGTAAGAGATTTAAAAGATTAGTAAATTGCGTTGATCCGGTGGTAAGCTTCTGCGTCATCTCAGAAGCCTTACCTTTCATAAGCACTGTCTTTAATATATCAAAGATATCGCCTTCGGGCAGTATAGGCCGAATGCGCTTGAGGAGGTCTGTGAAGAATTGATTTATAGCTCCACTGGGATAGAGTAGTATCTCTGCAACAACCTGGCTTAGGTGTTTTGATGTTATCTTGTTTATGCCGTATCGTTTTGCAGAATTTATCTTATGAATTATAGAGCCTAAATAGAATGGGTGGCCACCTGTAAAAGTAATAATAAAATCTAAAAGGTCATCCGGAATGAGAATACCTTTACATTGCAGCTTAATAAATTCCCTCGCCTGATCTGATGTAAAAGCCTCTATGTCGATAATATCAAAACCGCCGAAGAGCAGGGATAATTTTTCGGAGAGTATCTTACGCGCTGTAAGAGTAGATGAGCTTGATAGAAGAAAGAGTGTCTTCGACTGAATCATTATCTTCTGGCCGAGCAGCTGAAAAGGTTTTCTTATGGGGAATCTTGATAGGATATCGAATTCATCTAAAACAACTACTATAGAGCTGCCTGACTCAGAGCTTAGTATGGTATTTAAGTTAAAGAGCTCAGAGAAGGCCTCGTTATAATCTTTCTCATCCAGGAGGCTTCTTATTCTTCTTATTACCTCACAGGTCTTTGGAAACTTATCCTTTGCAATCTCCTCCAGGCTGCGCAGGTCATTATCTCCTTTTAATTGTGTCTGTTTTCTTAGGCTATGGTACAAAAGCGCCGTAACATAGTTAATACAGAATTCACTGAAACTGGTATCTTTTAAGCTTACATATACGGGTATCAACCCTTTATAATCCTTTACTATACCAAGAAAATGTAAAAGCAGAGAGCTCTTACCTATAAGGCCTCTTCCTATAATCGCTACGTTATGGCGATATTCTTCTCTTATACCTTTTGCGCTCTTAAGCAGGGAATTAAGGATATCTTCCCTTGCAAAGAAATTATTTCCTACAGCTGGCTCTGTATAAATACTCATGGTAGATAGTAGAATGGATTCTCTGGTTTATGGCCTTTTCTTATCTGAAAATGTAAACTCGCTCCTTTGGCCCTTCCTGTCTTACCTGCTTTTGCTATTGGTTGATTCTGCCTGACAGAATCTCCAACAAGTACCAGGTTTTCTGAATTATAGGCATAGAGTGTTGAGTAGTTGTTGCCGTGGTCTATTATCAGTGTCTTTCCAAGACCTCTAACCTTATCGTCACAAAATACTACTTTACCGGAACGGACTGCTACTATTGGCTGGCCTTCTTCCGCTTCAATATCTATACCCTTGTTTGTTACGCTGTCTATCTTTGAACCGTAATATGATATAATCTTACCTTTGAGGGGCCATATGTAGCCGCGCTTGCTTGTTTTCGGCACAGGGCCCATGACTGCAGTTGTTATAGCTCTACCTGCACCAGGTATAAATACCCTCTGCCCTGCATCTATCCTGGATGGATTATTAATATAATTTGCTTCTATAATCCGCTGTATATCAGTATCGTAAGCCTTTGCAATTCTCCATAATGTCTGGCCTTTTAATACAGTATGATAAACTCCTTGCGGATACGGCCTTGGCAGGGTGCCTGTAGTAACAACCTGCTGGGATGGCCCAGCACAGCCGGTAAGTATAAATATTGTAAGAATAAGTATAATATTCTTCATAAAGGTTTTCATATACTACCACAAGAATCTTTCAAGCGCAATGAAAAACAGGCATAACCTTATATTATATAGAATAGTTGGAAACACTTAAGTGCAGTGGTATAGAT
>JABMRG010000052.1 GCA_013202935.1 Candidatus Omnitrophota bacterium | reverse complement strand
GTATCAGTGCGTGCAGTTAAAATTCATGGCCTTGAGAATATAACAAGACATATTGGCATTATAAGAAACTTTGGGCTTGAGCCGATAATAGCTATCAATAAATTCCCAGGAGATTGCGAGAATGATATCGACCGCATAAGAAAACACTGTAACTTACTCGGTATAGAGAGCTATCTATCAGAGGCTGTTACTAGGGGCGGAAATGGTGCTATAGCATTGGCAGAGGCTTGTGTAAGAAATCTGCAGAATAGAAGATCTGGTTTCAAGTTATTATATAATGATAGGATGCCTATAAGGGAGAAGGTAGAAATAGTAGCAAAGCAGGTCTATGGAGCAGAGGGTGTGGACTATAGCCGTAATGCGGCAGCAAGCCTAAACCATATAAAAGACCTGGGCCTTCAACGCCTGGCTATAAATATTGCCAAGACACAATTCTCCTTATCTGATAATCCTAAGCTCAAAGGTGCTCCAGGCAGATGGAGGCTCAAGGTAAAAGATATAAGAATATTTGCAGGTGCAGGCTTTATTATTCCGGTCTGTGGTGATATAATGTTAATGCCAGGTCTTCCACAAAAACCTGCTGCATGGAATATAGATACAGATGAACATGGAAGAATAAAAGGGCTCTTCTAAGGGGGAGATATTATGAAATACGTAGATAAAAGTATAAAATATTATATAAATTCCTTAGCAGCCAAGACTCCAACTCCTGGGGGAGGAAGTGTCGCAGCCCTGATGGGGGCACTAGGTTGTGGCCTCTTAAGCATGGTAGCCAATTTTACTCTGGCAAAGAAAGGTTTTAATGGTTACAAGGATAGGGCTAAGAGAGCAGTCAAAAAATCTGAGGAGATAAGAAAGAAGCTTATAGAGTTGATTGATAAGGATGCCCAGGCCTATGAGAAACTTTCAAATGCGCTTAAGAGCAAACAGATGAGTGCACCGGGTTTGCAAGCAGCCTTTAAGAGCGCAGTTATGCCACCTCTTAAGGTCTGCCAGGATGTGCATAAGGCAGCCAGGCTTACCCTGGATCTGGCCTATGTCAGTAATAAATCGATTGTATCCGATATATCGGTTGCTATATATACCCTCGATGCTGCCTTTGAGGCAGCACTTGTAAATATATATGCTAACTTAAGATATATAAAAGACAAAAGATACACGCTTGCCAAAACTCAGGCGGTTAGCTCTATGCATAAGGATATGAAGATGATTAAGACTGAAGTTTTATCCAAAATAAAAGAGAGGATATTTAGCTGATATGTCCGCTGTAATCTTAGATGGTAAAAGAAGGGCTGATGAGGTAAAAAAAGAGCTTAGCGAGAAGATAAAAGGCTATAAAGCTTCTGTTGGCGCAGTTCCTAAGCTTGTTGCATTGGAGATAGGTAAGGATAGCGCTTTTTCTGTGTATGTTAAATCTCAAGGCAAGATAGCTGAAGCTATTGGCATGGAATATGAGCTTATCAGTTTAGCTCCCAGCACAACAGAGAAAGAGCTTATAGAAAGAATAAGTTCTTTGAATAAGGACAACTCTGTTACAGGCATTATACTTCAGTGCCCACTGCCCGAGAAGTTCGATTTTATAAAGGTGACCTCATTTATATCAGCTGATAAAGATGTTGAAGGTATAAACCCTGAGAATAAGGGCAAACTTTTGCTGAATGCCTACAGGGTTGTTCCGCCTACCAGCTCCGCAGCAATGGAACTGATAGAGCTAAGCGGAGTTGATCTATATGGTAAAGAGGCGGTAGTCGTAGGCCATAGCAGTATAGTTGGAAAGCCGCTTACCATGCTTCTCTTAGACAGGTTTGCAACTGTGACTGTCTGCCACATAGCAACGAGTGAAAAGGGTAAACTCATTGAACATATCAACAGAGCAGACATAGTAGCAGTAGCAGTAGGAAAACCCAATCTTATTAAAGGCGAATGGATCAAAGAGGGGGCTATCGTTGTAGATATAGGTATAAACTCACTCGATGGAAAAATAGTCGGGGATGTAGAGTTCGAATCTGCAAAGACAAGAGCAGGTTATATCTCCCCTGTCCCAGGAGGTGTTGGGCCTCTTACAACCGCTATTCTTATGAGGAATTGCCTGAGTCTTTTCGAAGAACAGAACGTGACTGCTCAATAGGTAGAGGAATAAAAGATGATAATTACAAGGCAGAAGCTTATTAAAGAGATCTTAAGCTCGTTAACAGGCTCCAAGAATATATTCCTTGTAGGCTGTGCACAATGCGCAACACTTTGCAAGACAGGTGGCGAAGAAGAGCTTATTAAGATGGAGAAGGAGCTTGGTGCAGAAGGAAAGACGATAACAGGCAAGTCAATAATAGACCCTGCCTGCCACCTTATTAAGGTAAAACAATTTTTTCAGAAGAATAAGAAGGGAGTCTTAAAGTCAGATGCTATAGTTGCGATGACCTGTGGGGATGGTGTTCAGTCTATCGCAGACGGCACTAAAGATACCTCTGTCAAACCAGCACTTGATAGCCTGTTTCTTGGTGAGATCCAGCGTGGTGGACATTTTGTTCAAAAGTGTATTTTGTGTGGCGAGTGTATTATAGATAAGACAGGCGGTATATGTCCTGTAACAATCTGCACAAAAGGACTCTTGAATGGCCCCTGCGGCGGATCTAAAAATGAGAAGTGTGAGGTTGACAGGGAACGAGATTGTGGCTGGATATTAATATATAAACGCCTTAAAGATAGAGGTGAGTTGGATAAGATGAAGAATATCTCAGATCCGCAGGATTATTCTAAACAGATAAAGCCTCAGAAGGTGGTATTGTAAGATGAGCCTAAAAAGAGTACTGGAATCCAAGAAGTTTATAGTGACGACTGAAGCAGGCCCGCCAAAAGGCACAGATATATCTAAGATGATAGAAGAGGCAAGGCCTTTAGTCGGTAGGGTCGACGCTGTCAATGTAACAGATATTCAGAGTGCGGTTATGAGGTTAGGTTCATTGGTAGGTTGCCATATACTTAAAGATATTGGAATAGAGCCTATATTTCAGCTTACATGCCGTGACAGAAACAGGCTTGCTCTTCAATCAGACCTTCTTTCTGCAGGTGTATTAGGAATTGAAAATATTCTAATATTAACAGGGGACCATCCTCTAAGCGGTGATCATCCTCAGGCAAAACCTGTTTTTGACCTCGATTCCGTGCAACTTCTTCAGGTCGTGAAAAAGCTTACCTCAGGCAAGGATATGGCTGATAACCAATTAGATGGAAAGCCTAATTTTTGTACTGGTGCTGTTGTGAATCCTTCAGCAGACCAGATTGAGCCGGAACTGATAAAAATGGAGAAGAAGGTAAAGGCTGGCGCAGAGTTTTTCCAGACTCAAGCAGTCTATGATATCGCAAAGTTTGAAGAGTTTATGAAGAAGGCAAGGCCATTTAAGGTGCCTATTATAGCAGGTGTTATACTTCTTAAGTCAGCCAAGATGGCACAATATATGAATGAGAATGTTGCAGGCATAAGTGTGCCTGATAAGCTGATAAGAGAGATAGATGGCGCAAAAGATAAACATAAGAAGTCGATTGAGATAGCCGCACGACTGATAAAAGAGCTTAAGCCTATAGCAAGAGGCGTTCACATAATGCCTATAGGCTGGGAAAGGCTTATACCAGAGCTTCTTGATACTATGGAGGTTTAAAATGAATCCCAAGATGAGTCTTCAGATAAGAACTCTTGCAGAAACAGATCTGTACAAAAAATTTGCTATTGCTTTTGTATTTATGTCTCTTGTCCCTATTGTACTTTTAGTATTCATAATATATTACCTTCGCATTACCCCTTTTCTTGAGGAGAAACTTCCTTATTTTCGGCTTACTATACTGCTGGTTATACTTTTAAGCTTAGCATCCTTCGACCTGATACGCAGGTCCATGGCTGCTCTTAGGCGAATTGATGCATATGCAAAAGAGATAGCAAGTGGTAATTACAGCAAAAGGGTGGAGATCCATGAAAAGGATGATCTTGGGCGCCTGGCAAAATCATTTAATACTATAACAGCTGAGCTTGAGAAAAAGGTGAAGGATTTAGAAACGTCTAAAAAACTCCTTCATAATATACTTGAGAAAGTTGGCTCGGCGGTTGTATCGACAAGAGGCATAGAAAATCTTCTGGAACTTATTATAGAGACTATGGTCCAGGGCACAGATGCTACATCAGGGGCAATATTTCTTACAGGGGAAGACTCTTCTGATATGGTAATGAAGGTTTCGTTTAATCTTGACAAGGAATTACGTGATACTCGAATACCTACAAATGAAGGATTGATTGGCAGAGTAGCTAGCTTAAGAAAAATAGAATCTGTATCGAATGTAAACACCAATGCCGCGGCCCACTATGAATTTAAGAAGCATCTTGCGAAAGAGACAATTATGGCAACACCGCTTCTCTACAAAAATAAACTGCTGGGCGCTATAATTATATCTGATAAACAGGATGATAATGTATTTTCCAGTGACGATATGATCCTGCTAAACAATGTTGCGGTACAGACAGCAGTTGCTATTGAAAATTTTCAGCTTAATGAAGATGCGGAGAAGACATATTTAGAGACGATTACTGCGCTTGCAGTTGCTGTTGAGGCTAAAGATACCTATAGCAGGGGCCATCTGGATAGAGTGGCAGACTATGTCGAGAGACTCGGTAAGCAGATGAATCTTGATCGAGAGATAATGAAGACCTTGAGAAATGGCGCTATCCTGCATGATCTTGGAAAGATAGGCATAAGGGACGATATATTAAAAAAGATGGAGCTCTTACAAGCACGGAGAGGAACGAGATGCATAAGCATGCTGTTATAGGAGTAAATATTATAAAGCCTATAAGGAGTATGTCTGCGCTCTGCGACCTTGTACGGCATCATCAGGAGTTTTATAATGGTAAGGGTTATCCCGATGGCCTAAAGGGAGAAGAGATTCCTTTGACAGCAAGGATAATAAAGGTTTGCGATGCCTATGATGCTATGACTACCGACCGGCCATATCGCAAGGCCATGTCGAAGGAAGATGCCAAGAAAGAGCTTATTGACGAGAGTGGAACAGAGTTTGATCCAAAGATTGTAGAAGAATTCTTAAAAGTAATATGAGCAAAGTGACAATAGAGAGCCTGCTAGATAAGAAAAAAGCCAGACGCCCCATTACAATGCTTACCGCCTATGACTTCCCATCCGCCTCAATCATGGATAAAGCTGGCCTTGATATTGTTCTGGTTGGCGATTCACTTGCCAATGTTGTATTAGGGCTTGAGTCTACCAGATCAGTAGGCACAGATGAGATGCTTACATTTACAAAGGCCGTAAGGCGTGGTGTAAAAGAGGCTCTGGTTGTAGGTGATATGCCTTACGAGTCTTATCAGGTCAATATAGAAGATTCGCTAAAGAACGCAAAACGTTTTATTGATGAAGCAGGTTGTGATGCTGTAAAGCTTGAATGGTTCAAAGAGGCGCCTGCAGTTACAAAAAAGCTTATCAATGAAGGCATCCAGGTAATGGGGCACATAGGCCTTACCCCACAGACAGCGGACAAGCTGGGTGGTTTTAAGGTTCAAGGCAAAGATGCTGATACCGCAACGAAATTGATCGAGGAAGCTTTGCTGCTTGAGAAATTGGGCGTTTTTTCTATTGTGTTAGAATGTATCCCAGATACTTTAGCAGGTATTATCACAGAAAAGCTTGCTATTCCAACAATAGGTATAGGTGCAGGCCCAGGCTGCGATGGCCAGGTACTGGTTTTACATGATATCCTGGGACTATCAGGAGAGTTTAGGCCTAAGTTTGTAAAGCAGTATACTGACCTTTCAGGCCAGATGAGAAAAGCCATTGAACAGTATAAGAGCGAAGTAGAATCAAGGCTCTTTCCAGCAAAAGAGCATAGCTACACCATGGAAGAGGAAGAGGCAAAGAAGCTTATATGAAAGTAATAGGTGAAAGAATAAATTCAACACGCAAAAGCATAAAAGAGGCTATTAGCAGTAAAGATTTAGACTTTTTATTAAAAGAAGCAGAGCAGCAGATAGCCGCTGGAGCAAATTACATAGATATAAACTGTGCTGCGAGCCTTGAAAATGAAGGTTCTGACCTTATATGGCTCATTAAAGAGGTCAGGAACCGTTTCGGCTGCGGTATAAGCATTGATAGCCCAGACCTTAAACTTATTGAGTCCTTGCTAGATACGCTTGATGTAGACAAGCCGTTTATCAATTCTATTACAGCTGAGGAAGAAAAATTACAGATGCTGCCCTCGCTTTTTACCAAGAAAGACTCTTTTGTTATCGGGCTTACCATTGATGATAATGGTATGCCTACGGATGCTGATGGAAGGATTAACCTGGCTGAGAAGATTATTAATACTGCGGCAGAGAATGGTATAGATAAGAATAATATATATATAGATCCTCTTGTTAAGCCTGTAAGCACAGAGGCCCAACAGGCTTCATACTTTCTTGAAGCTGTAAAAGACCTTAGCGCCAAAGGCATAAAGACTATAGGTGGTTTAAGCAATGCCTCCTTCGGCCTGCCTAAAAGAGGCATCTTAAATGCCGCCTTTTTAAAGCTCTGCATAGATGCTGGTATGGATGCGTTTATTATAGACCCGACAGCAGAACTCTCAAAGAGAGTATTGGATGGTAAGGAACTTCCCAGGGAGCAATTTAAGTTGGCAGAGGATACATTACTTGGTAAAGATGCTTATGCTATGAACTATATTAAGGCCTTTCGTGATGGCGCCCTCAATATTTAATCCTAAAAAACTTCCCAAAAAGATATTTATAGCAGCAACCCGTCAGAATGATGGAAAGACCACTATCTCCCTTGGGCTTATGGCCATACTTAAGGAGAGGTTTGAGAACATAGGTTTTATAAAGCCTATAGGGCAGCGTTACCTTGTCGAACAGGGGTATAATATAGATGAGGACTCATTTCTGATAGAGGAGATATTTGGTATAAAGTGTAACTTAAAGGATATGTCACCTGTAGCGATAGAGAAGGGTTTTACGCAGAAGTATATTAATAATCCAGATAGGGAGCCGCTTAAAAAACAGGTCATGGATAGTTTTGAGAAGGTTTCTGGAGGCAATGACCTTGTTGTAATAGAAGGTACAGGCCATGCCGGGGTTGGCTCTGTTTTTGATATGTCTAATGCCCAGGTTGCAAAGATGCTTGGAACAAAAGTTGTTATAATATCAGCAGGTGGCATAGGAAGGCCAATTGATGAGGTTATGCTTTCAGTTCCTTTGTTTGAAAAAGCAGGAGTTGAAATAGCAGGAGTTATAATCAATAAGGTGCAGGCAAGTAAATACAAGAAGATAAACGAACTTGTAAGAAAAGGATTTAGACAGCATGGTATGAATGTATTTGGGGTAATACCCTACCTTAAGATACTCGATATGCCGACTATGGAACACATGGAAAATGAGCTGGATGGAAGACGAATAAGCGGCTCAGATGATAATATGCTTAAGACCATTAATAATATTCTTGTTGCTACAGCCTCATCCAGTGTTGTAATGAGACACCTGGCTGAAAAAAGTCTTATTATTACCTCTGGCGAAAGAGATGACCTTATAAGATACCTCTTAAAGCAATGCGGCAGAAGAAGAGATAAGAAGGAGATGTTAAGAGGTTTTATTCTTACCTGCGGTTTTATGCCTAATCGTTCTACGAGAAAGCTGCTCGAGAAGAGCGGTATTCCCGCGTTAGTGGTACAGGAAGATACTTACAATGTTGTTACAAAATTAGAGGATATGATTGTTAAGGTACGCCCTGGCGAGCAGGATAAGATAGATATTATTACACGCCTAATCCACGACCACGTTGATGTCAACGCCCTCCTCTCCGCAATGTAGAGAACGCATATAGGGAACGTTTCACTCGCTTGCAACCCCTTATTACGCAACAAGTTATGATAGCGACCATTACACTTTTTTAGCCGTACATTCTGCTATTATAAGTAGAAAAAATGTAAAAGCCATGAATATAACTCTATATTTTACAAGATGTTATGAGCGGGTGAAACGTTCCCTATTATTAGTCAGCTCATTCTTTCTGGTCATAGTTATTATTGTTATAGTGGCAGGGTCTCTTTTTGCAAAGACAGAAATAGAGACCAGGGCCAAGATGGGGACTTTTGTAGAGATTACGCTACAGGGTCCAAAGTGGCAGAATTTCGAAGGAGCGCTTGATGCTGCATTCTCTGCCATAGATAAAGTAGAAAGAATAGCCAGTATATATGATAAAGAGAGCGAGGTAAGCAGGCTAAACCAGCTTGCTCATGTCAAGCCTACAGTAGTAAGTGATGAGCTATTTATTCTTATCAGTGATTCTATTAAGTTGAGTAAAGCGAGCGATGGAGCATTTGATATTACGGTTGCACCACTTGTGAAGCTTTGGAGAGAGTACAGGAACAGAGATAGCATACCTGCAGTTATAGATATTGATAACGCTCTTAGCCACGTAGGTTATAATAGGCTTAGATTGGATAGCACAGAGCAGACTGTCTTTTTTGAAGAAAAAGGGGTTGAGATAGATCTTTCAGCAATAGCAAAGGGCTACGCTGTTGACCGTGCTATAGAGGCATTAAGGCAAAAGGGGTTTAAATCCATGATGGTTAATGCAGGAGGGGACCTATATACCTTTGGCAAGAAGAACCTTTTTAATAAATGGCGTATTGGTATTATCAATCCCAAGAACAAAAAGGGTATTCTAAAGGTATTGCGTATTTCAAATGAGGCAGTGGCAACATCAGGTGGCTACGAGCAATTTTTTACCTATAAGAATAAGCAGTATACACATCTTATAAACCCAAAGACAGGCTATCCTATTGAAAAGATTTTTTCTTCTGTATCAGTTATAGCTCCAAATTGCACGCTTGCAGATGGCATTGCGACCGCTGTTGCTGTTGGCGGGGAGAAATCAAGAAAAGGTATAAAACAGTCCTATCCTGAAATAGAAATAATCTTGGATGAGTAAAATTATTCCTTGCATATACCGTAAAGATACAGTATAATTTTTTGAAACTTATAATTTAAGATCCACAACTACTTTAATAAGGAGTTGTATACATGTTTGGTCTATTTTTTCTAGCACCAATAGGTTCAGTACTTGCACTTGTCTTCGCTGCTTTTTTAGGCTTTGGAATAATAAAAAAGGATGAAGGAACAGAGAAGATGAAGGAGATTGCCCGCGCTGTCAGAGAAGGAGCGCAGGCATATATGAGAAGACAGTATTCTGTAGTAGGAATATTTTTCATAGTTGTATTTTTCTTATTACTCTACCTGTCATATCGCGGTTACCTTGTAATGTTTGTGCCTTTTGCATTCATAACAGGTGGGTTCTTCTCAGGGCTTTCAGGCTATATAGGAATGAAGGTTGCTACGTCTGCTTCAGCACGTACTACCCATGCAGCACGTACCAGCCTAAATGGCGGCCTTCGCATAGCATTCTCATCAGGTACTGTTATGGGCCTTACTGTTGTAGGGCTTGGCCTATTAGATCTTAGTATCTGGTTTATGATCTTAAACTGGTATTATGAGACACATCCGATACCTGTTGGTTTTGATAAGATACTCGCTATTACAAGTACAATGCTTACGTTTGAGCTCGGTGCTTCTTCACAAGCGCTTTTTGCAAGAGTAGGCGGTGGTATATTTACAAAGGCAGCAGATGTTGGTGCAGACTT
>JABMRG010000051.1 GCA_013202935.1 Candidatus Omnitrophota bacterium | reverse complement strand
GGGCTTTACCCTTTTTTGTAATCTTAATACTTCTGCCTTTTGCTTCAATAATAAGAGATGGAGAACTGCCTAAAAATGAGTAGCGGCCTATCTTCTCCTCGCCTTCAACAGACTCAAATAAAAATGAGTTTTTCTTATCATCAATCTTGATAAAGGCAGAGAGCGGCGTCTCAAAATCCGCAGAGATCTCTCTATAAACAGGAATTAGGTTCCCTCTCTTAGCTAACTTTATAAAATTTTTCTTGTCTGGATAATACATTCTTATTTTCGTCCTCATCTGTGTGGGTGCAACCAAACACTTCAATGAACTTCTTCTATGACTGGTTCCCCGAGGCGAAGCCGAGGGAAACGTTCCCTCTATTCTATGTAGGTGTAGGGGCCGAAACCTCGCACCTTTACGTCATTCTTATCGGGTTCAACATTAATAACCGGAATATCGTTGCGTACAGCCTTTACTTCCCAGGAGAACTCTCCATCAGGGTCTGTACCATAAACCTTGAACTGACCATCTTCTATACCTGTATAGCTTAAAAGAAATGGCTTTTGGCCCTTTGCAGTAAGCTGTATTGTGCGGCCTTCTTTTCTTGTCAGTGGTTCAAAATAGTCAGGCAAAGTCACCAAGGCCTCACCAGCTGAAAGCCTTTCTTCTCCACGATAATATACAGCGCCCTCAGGGCCTTCGATAGATGCATGGACTAAGTATCTAGACTCATCAATAGGGTGGTTTATTACAAAGGTTTTAAAACCATTACTGTTAACAATGGTTGTAGCATAATTTTCTGTGCCAACCTTTAATGCACCATCATCTTCAAGAATAAGCTTTTGTGTTGTGCCACCAGAGGTATTAGCAATAACCATCCTATTAGTACTTGGCATAAAGCCAATATATCCATTCTGAAGACTATCTAAGGTACCATCACCATCTGAATCTGCTGTTCCTTCTTGCCTAAAACTTACTTTTGCTGATTCAGTAGAGCCAGCAGGGGCAATCTCTAGGCTTATATCAGCATCTGCGCCTTTTACGTGAATAGCATTATTTGCATTGTCTGTCCCTAGACCCAAGTTAGTATCTTCGTCTCGTAAATGAAGTGTGCTACCTGACATAGACCATGAACTAGCCCCGCTTGCTATACTACCTATAGACTGATAATCACCGCCATTCTCAGATATCATAAAAGTATCGTCATCAGAATTATAGTATATCCTGCCTTCATCTGCCAACGAGACAGGTGGCTCGGCGACGGTTGCAACTCCTGGAGATACTAAGAGGTCACTGGACAAAGTAGCATACTCTCCATGAGGTGCTGGGTAGTATGTAGTCAGGGTTATATCTTCAGTTTGTTGTGCAAACGCTACTGCAGAAAGACTGATCAGCAACACTACTAAAAGTAATCTTTTCATTTCTGCCTCCTCTTTTCTAATAAACCTTTTTAGGGTCAAATACCTTTTTGGCTTTTAGCTTAAACCTGCCGGACTTAAACTCCCGGTAAAAACAGCTTTTATAGCCTGCGTGGCAGGCACCGCCCTTCTGCTCTATCTTTATAAGCAGACAATCCATATCGCAATCAACAAATATCGCTTTTACTCTTTGAATATGGCCTGAAGACTCACCCTTAAGCCACATCTTTTTCCTTGAGCGGCTATAGTAGTGGCACTTCTTCGTCCTTATGGTCTTTTGAACCGCTTCCTTATTCATATATGCTACCATAAGCACTTCTTTTGTCTTATAATCCTGCGTTATGCAAGGTATAAGCCCATTTTTAAATTTTATTTTTTTAATCCAGCTCATAGTCTTACCTCAACCCCTTTTTCTTTTAAAAACTCTTTTGACTCTTTTATCGTGTACTCTTTAAAGTGGAATATACTTGCTGCCAATGCAGCATCTGCTTTTCCATCAACTAAGGCCTCATAAAGATGTTCTAAATTTCCCGCCCCTCCTGAAGCTATAACAGGTATTGTAACAGCCTCGGACACAGAACGGGTAAGCTCAATATCATAGCCGTCTTTGGTACCGTCACAATCCATGCTTGTAAGCAGTATCTCACCTGCCCCTAGATCAGACATCTGTTTTGCCCATTCTATAGCATCTTTGCCAGTAGGTTTTCTTCCACCATGAGTGTAGACTTCCCATTTTTTACCTATTTTTTTTGCATCTATTGCAACTACTATGCATTGGGTTCCAAACCTCCTGGCAGCTTCTCTTACGAAATCAGGTTCTTGAACCGCCATAGTGTTTATTGAGACCTTATCAGCACCTGCCTTAAGAAGCTCTTCGATAGTGTCTATACTGGCTATCCCGCCGCCTACGGTAAGCGGCATAAAAACATTCTCAGCTGTCCGTTTGACAACATCGATAAATATGGGCCTTTCCTCATGGCTTGCGGTTATATCAAGGAATACTATCTCATCAGCACCCTCTTTATCATAGGCTGCCGCTGCCTCAGCAGGATCTCCTGCGTCACGCAGTTTTACAAATTTTATTCCTTTTACCACGCGCCCATCTTTTACATCAAGACATGGTATGATTCTCTTTGTAAGCATAATTATTCTTTAGCTATCTTAATCGCTTCCTCTAAATCAAGCCTGCCCTCATAAAGGGCCTTTCCTGTAATTATACCGTATAGATTCTTTTTATTAAGTGCTTTCAGATCCTTGATATCCTCTATCGATGATATGCCGCCTGATATAATAACATTCATATTTACAGCATCAAGCATCTCGGAAGCCAAATCAAACTGCGGCCTTTCTAAAGTGCCGTCTCTCAGCACATTCGTGTATACAATAGTAGAGATGCCTAAAGACTCCATCTTCTTTGCAAGCCCTACAGCCTTAATGCCTGTTGCTGCTGTCCAACCCTCAGAGACAACAGTCTCACCAGCTGCATCAATGCCGACGATTATTCTTTCTCTGTATCTATCAACAAGCCTTTTAACAAAATCCTCATCTGCATATGCCCTGGTTCCTATAATGGCATTTGCTACACCTTTTGAAAGAACTCTTTCAACAGCCTCATCTGTCCTAAGGCCACCGCCAAGCTGAATAGGAATTTTTACAGACTCATGAACCGCTTCTATTACTTCAAGGTTCTTCGACTCTCCTGCTAGGGCTCCATCCAGATCAACCATATGCAAAAGCTTAGCACCTTTGGACTCCCATTTCTTTGCAACCTCTACAGGATCGCTTGAATAAAAAGTCTCCCTTGTAAAATCTCCCTGTGTTAATCTTACAACCCTTTGTGACCTTAAATCAATTGCCGGTATTATTAACATATTATAACTCCACGAAGTTTTTTATTATCTTTAAGCCTTCTTCCTGGCTCTTTTCAGGGTGAAACTGCATAGCATATATATTATCCTTCCAGGCCATTGAACAGAAATCCAACCCGTAATCTGTAGTAGTAAGCACCACAGAGCTATCTTGAGGTGCTACGTAGTAGGAGTGGACAAAATACATATACGCTCCTCCTACTACTCCTTTAAGCAACGGGCAATCTTTATTCTTATCTTGGCTTATTCTGTTCCATCCCATATGAGGGACTTTCAGGCCTTTTGCCTTATCAAAAGCAACAACTTCGCCCTTTATTATGTCAAAGCCCGGGTGTTCACCATCCTCATAGCTTTTTGTAAACAAAAGTTGAAGTCCCAGGCAAATACCTAAAAAGGGCTTGCCTGATGCTATAAAATCGAGTACGGGCTTGCGTAGATTACGCTTTTCTATCTCATCGTAGGCATCCTTGAAAGCCCCTACACCAGGCAGTACCAATTTATCAGTTTTGCCTACATCCACTGCTTTAGAGCTGATACGTACATCTTTTGTATATTTTTTAATGGCGTTTGCAACAGACGCAAGGTTGCCCATGCCATAGTCTACTATTGTTATCACAGTCTTCCCTTTGTTGAGGGGACCTTCTTGCCCCTTCTTGGCTCAATGCTAATTGCCTCAGATAGAGCCCTGCCCAATGCCTTGAATACACTCTCTAAGGCATGGTGCGTATCTTTTCCGCGAATAATATCCACATGCATATTTATGCCACTGTTTAGAACAAACGCTTTTAAGAATTCTTCACAATCATTTGTATCATACCCTTTTGCAGGCTTAAGTTTTTTAACCTTGCACTTAAAATAAAGCGAGAGCCTGCCGCTTATATCAAGTACTACTCTTGCGCGGGCAAGTGCTTCATCCATTGGAACAAACGACTGCCCAAACCTGCTGATACCAGATTTTGTTTTAAGCGCTTTTTTAAAGGCCTGGCCTAGTGCTATGCCGATATCCTCATTTGTGTGATGAATATCAACATCCAGGTCACCTTTTGCCTTGATAGTAAGATCAAATAGCCCATGATAGGCAAAGAGCTCAAGCATATGATCTAAAAATCCTATGCCTGTCTTTACTTTTCCTTTTCCTTTACCATCAAGATTAAGCTTCATAATAATATCGGTTTCCTTGGTCTTTCGTTTAATTTCAGCAGTTCTCTTCATATTATTCAAACCTCTTTTTTACAGATTCTATGTGCTTATTGAGGCCTTCTAAGGCCGCTATCCGTTCTATATCATCCTTTACAAGCTCAAGCGCCTTCTTTGAATAGGATATAACGTGTATACCCTTAAGAAAATCCCAGATGCTTAACCCAGAGAAGAACCTGGCGCTTCCACCTGTAGGAAGAACGTGGCTTGGGCCTGCAATATAGTCTCCTAAAGCTGTAGGTGAATAATCACCAAAGAAGACTGCGCCTGCGTTTGTTATCGAATTAAATAGTTTCTTGGGATCTTTCACCATAAGCTGCAGGTGCTCAGGCGCAATCCTATTTGCAATATCTGCTGCCTCTTTTAGGTTCTTTACCAGCACAACATACCCTTTGCCAGGCTGTTGTTTCATGGCTTTAACAAGGCGCTTGGATTTTGTTATTAATATCGATAACCCAAGTAAGTGCTCTGACTGAGCAGCCATATCTGCTGCAATATAATCAGGGTTTGCACTGTCATCTGCGATTATAACAACTTCGCTTGGCCCTGCAACCATATCAATATCTACATAGCCGTAGACCTGACGTTTTGCCTCTGTCACATAGAGATTCCCGGGGCCTACAATCTTATCAACCTTGGGTACAGTCTTTGTGCCAAAAGCTAGTGCAGCTATTGCCTGTGCGCCACCTGCCTTATATACCTCATTAATGCCAAGGAGGTTTGCCATAACGAGTATATACGGATGTACACTTCCATACTTATTAGGTGGCGTTATAATTACAATCCTCTTTACGCCAGCTATCTTTGCAGGAAGAACTGTCATATAAACAGTCGATGCCAATGGTGCGGTACCTGCTGGAATATATATACCCACAGTCTCAATAGGCGTAATCTTTTCGCCAAGGACAATACCTTCCTTATCCTTTATCTTCCAGGACTTCTTAAGCTGTTTCTTATAAAACTGGCTTACATTCTCAATAGCAACCTTAAAACTGCTGACAAGGCTCGGGTCCATATCCTGATATGCACCGTTTATCTCACCTGCTGCTACCCTGAGTTGGCGAGGCCTCATCTTGACCTTATCAAACTTCCGTGTATACCTTATAAGCGCATCATCACCGCGAAAGCGCACATCCTCGATTATTTTTGCTACTCTTTCCCGGCTTCTCTTTTTAACTTCAAAACCGCGTCCACATAATTGCGCTAGCTCTTTGCTGTTAGGCCGTATGATTTTCACTTGCCTATCTCCTTGGTTAACATACTCTTTGCTTCCTTAAAGACTTGATCTATCTTTGATAAATCCTTTATAGCACCTTGTGCCATATTGGGCCTTCCTCCACCTGAGCCCCCAAAAGATTTTGTAATATCGCCTATGAGCTTACCGGAGTTCAAGCCTTTCTTTATAAGATCTTCGCTTATAGAAAGCAGAAGATTTAATTTATCATCCAGAGTAGAAATAAGAAACAGGCCAAAGCTCCGCTCTCTTGTCTTTATCAGGTCAGATATTCTTTTTAATCCATCTGGGCTTATGCCTTTTATCTTTGCAATCATGACCTTTGCACCTTTTATATCTTCTCCGGCATCTATAATATTACCAACGCTTGATTCAGCGTCCTTTAGTCTATTTTTTGCAAGCTGCTTCTTTTCTTCTTTTTTTATCAATAAATCATCTTTTTCTTTTTGCAGCTTCTCATGCTCCTTGATCCACTCCCTGGCCACATCAGATGTAACAGCCTCGATCCTTCTTATGCCTGATGCGACTGAACTTTCTTTCATAATCTTAAAGAGCTCTATCTCAGAAGTATTATCGAGGTGTGTCCCGCCACAGAGTTCTTTACTGTTATCACCTGTTGAAACAACCCTTACTTTCTGTTCATACTTTTCACCAAAAAAAGCAAGGGCGCCTTCTTTTTTGGCATCTTCGATAGTCATCTCTTTTTTTCCAACAGGCAGGCCTTTTTTTATATACTCGTTTACAGCCTCCTCTACACGCTTAAGTTCATCCTGCGTAACCTGCTTAAAGTGCGTAAAATCAAATCTCAGCCTATCAGGTGCAACCAGAGAGCCTTGCTGCTGCACATGTTCACCCAGGATTTTACGCAATGCTGCCTGTAGAAGATGTGTTGCTGTATGGTTCTTTGCTATTTTTAGGCGCCGCTCCTCATCAATAGCAGTATCAACAGTGTCGCTGACCTTTATTCTGCCTTGGCTGACTTTAACATCAAGCAAGATAGCATCCTGCAATTTAATCGCGTTATCAACTTTCGCTTTAAGGCCAGCTGAGGTTATGCTTCCCGTATCACCTACCTGGCCTCCTGACTCACCGTAAAATACGGACTTATCTAATATAATTTCTATATTACCGTTTTTCTCATCAGCCTCTTTTATGTCCTTGGCTCCTTGGGTTAATATACGCAAAACTTTTGCCTTGGCTTCTGTTTTCTCATATCCTATAAACTCTGTTCTTTCGTTTATGCCACTATCAACAAATACCGACCCCTGCATCTTGCTCGACTTTCGCGACTGTTCACGCTGCGCCTGCATAAGTTCGTTAAACCGCTTTTCATCAATACTTAGTCCTTCTTCAGCTACTCTCAATTTTAGAAGATCCAGAGGTACTCCGTGAGTATCAAATAATTCAAACACGACTTCGCCAGCTATGTTTTTCTTACCTGATTTCTTTGTTTTAGAAATTACTTCTTGAATTAAACGTCTGCCTTCCTCAAGTGTAGCTGCAAAACGCTCCTCTTCCGCCTTTATAACTGCTGCAATAGTTTGATGCTTCTTTGCTATCTCGGGATAAGGCTCTTCCATTGTTTTGCCTACAGCATAAACTAGTTTATATAAAAACGGTTTAGTATCTATGCCTATAGTTCCACCATATAAATATGCTCTCCTTAAAAGATTTCTTATAACATAACCTCTCTCTTCATTTGAAGGTGTAACACCATCAGATATAGCAAATGTAACAGCTCTAATGTGATCAGCGATAGCATAAACATAAGGAGTTAAAGGACTTTTTTTACCTTTATTAATATCCCCATCATGAAGCTCTGCTAAACGTTCGTTATCTCTTAATTCCATTATCGCTTTTATAATAGGTGTAAAGATATCTGTCTCAAAATTGCTCTTTACGCCCTGCATAACAGCGCTTAAACGTTCAAGCCCCATACCTGTATCTATATTCTTATTTGGAAGAGGTTCTAATGCACCACCCTCTTTTCTCTCAAACTGCGTAAAGACCAGGTTCCATACCTCAACAAACCTCCCACAATCGCATGCAGGAGTACAGTCATCTTTTCCGCAGCCTGCCTTCTTGCCATAATCGTAGAATATTTCAGAGCACGGGCCGCAAGGGCCGTTTGGGCCCTTTGTCTTTGCCTCTGATGGCCAGAAATTCTCCTTTTGGCCTAACCTTATAATCTTTTCTTCAGGTACGCTTATCTTATCTTTCCAGATGCCGTATGCCTCATCATCTTCCTCATAAACAGATACCCATAGCTTATCCTCAGGAATGCTTAAGCAATCTTTCATAAACTCCCATGCCCACTTGATAGCATCTTCCTTAAAATAATCCCCAAATGAAAAATTCCCCAACATCTCAAAAAACGTATGGTGGTATGCGGTCTTTCCCACATTCTCAAGATCAGGTGTCCTTAGGCATTTCTGACAGGTGGCGGCCTTTGTATAGCCTTTGATATTGCCTAAAAACTGCTCCTTGAACTGATTCATGCCTGCGCTTGTAAAAAGAAGTGTGGGATCCCCAGCAGGCACAAGTGAATCACTTGCAATCACTGTGTGGCCTTTTGACTTAAAAAAGTTCAAAAATTTATCTCGAATCTCTGTATGTCTCATCCAATACCTTTAACACTACCTGGGTTGAAAAACCACGCCTCTTAAGATAGCCGTATATCCGCTGTCTTGCTTTCTGCCTATCAAGGCCTGCCACAGCGCGCATACGCCTATTAAGAAGCTGCCTTACAATCTCTTCCTCGCTAAAGGCTTCTCTTGCCTCACTGAGTGTCTCCTCTACTATATCTTTGTCAACACCCTTTGAGAGAAGTTCAAACTTTATAACCGAGAGGCCGCGTGCATTTCCTTGGGACCGCATCTTTGCCCAAAGCCTGGCAAACTTCTTATCATCTATCAGGTCTTCGTCTTTAAGCTCCTCAGCTAGCTTATCTATTACCTGAGCATTGTAACCTTTATCCTTTAATCTGCCTCTTAGTTCTTTCTCACTCCTGGATCTATAATTCAATAAGCGGTAGGCATATGCCTTTGCCTTATTCAGCTCATCTTTCACGCTATTTTTCGGAATGCGTTCTCATCAAGCGCAGCCTGAGATATATTATAATGTATATTACTAAGGCTAATATTAAGCAGGGACAAAAATAACCCTCTTTCTCCTCATCCCTATTAGTCCTCCATAATTTTTTGCAAGGTAAGGTTTATGACTGCTGCGCAGCCGCTTCATGGACCTTTTTCACAATCTCTGATAAGACTTTCTGGTTTTCCTTCAGGTATTGGCGTGTGGCTTCACGGCCCTGGCCAATCTTCATCTCCCCAAATGAAAACCATGCGCCCTGCTTCTGCAACACATCGTATTCGAGTGCAACATCGATTACACTTCCTTCATATGAGATACCTTCACTGTAGATAATATCAAACGCAGCCTTTCTAAAGGGCGGGGCTACCTTGTTTTTTACAACCTTTGCAACAACATGGCTGCCTACTACTGTATCGCCGTCTTTTAAGTATTCTTTTCTGCGTATATCCAAGCGGACAGATGAGTAAAACTTAAGAGCCCTGCCACCAGGGGTGGTTTCCGGGTTTCCGAACATAATACCTATCTTCATACGTATCTGGTTTATGAAGATAACGCATGTCTTTGACTTGCTTATTGCCCCTGAGAGCTTGCGTAATGCCTGGCTCATAAGGCGCGCCTGAAGCCCCATGTGCGGCTGGCCCATCTCACCCTCTATCTCTGCGCGCGGCACCAGGGCTGCTACAGAGTCTACTACCACAACATCAACAGCATTGGAACGCACAAGAGTCTCTACTATCTCAAGCGCCTGCTCTCCGCTATCTGGCTGTGATATTAATAGGTCATCGAGATTCACGCCGAGTTTTTGAGCATAGCTTGCATCAAACGCGTTTTCTGCATCTATAAATGCTGCTACACCGCCTTTTTTCTGTGTTTGAGCTATTATGCTTAATGTGAGTGTCGTCTTTCCGCTCGATTCAGGTCCAAATATCTCGACAACCCTTCCGCGCGGGACACCGCCTATGCCAAGCGCCATATCTAATGAAAGCGCCCCTGTAGGTATGGCCTGCACGCTCTCCTGTATACCCTTTGTAAGCTTCATTATAGAGCCTTTGCCAAACTGCTTTTCAATCTGTGAGACCGCAAGATCAAGCGCCTTTGCACGTTCCTGTTTCTGATCACCTGTGCCAGTTGGTGCTGCTACTACAGCTGATTTTTTCTGCTTTTCTACCCTTACCATGGCAGTATCCTCCCTTTTATAATAGTTAATATTAGACTAAATTATACCTGTTCCTCCCCCACTTGTAAAGCAAAAATTGTTAAGAACGGACCTTGAGCACGGGTTGTTATGCTTGAGGTCCGTTCTTAAACATAATCTCATGGTATACGCACCTCCTTTCTTCTTTTGTTTCACCCAGTGCAATATAACCTGGATGCAACTCAATTATACTGGTTTTAGCACTATTAAAGCGTTCGCAACAGCTACACCACTTGTATAATTCGGGATCTTTTGCCAGTCCTGCTCTGACTGGGTTTGTCTCTATATAGGCCATACAATTTATAAAATCAGCCTCATCTTTGATAATCCGGCTTTGAAATCGACCTTGCCATACATGGCCAACACAGTCATAACGCCTGTTATGCCATATAGAGTATGAAACATTCAATGACCTCATAATTTGTGAAAGATTACCTTCTCTTGTGGGCTCTATTAATAAATGCAGGTGGTTTTGCATTAACGAATATGCATATAACATAAATTTATACATCTGCTTGTATTTCAGTAGGTTAGTAATATATTTCCTGTAATCATGCCCCACATGAAATACCTTAACTTTATTATTACCACGACAATAGACATGGTAAATAGCCCCTTCTGCAATAAATCTAGGCATTCCCATCCCTTAACCCCCTTTCTTGCCATAAGAACGGACCTTGAGCACGGGTTGTTGTGCTTGAGAACCGTTCCTGGTTTTTTAAATTTAGCCTCATATATATAGTCGTAGGAAGTGGGGATTTTCTTTCAAAAAATTTTAAAAAAATAAGGGCAACCACCAAAAGGTGATTGCCCCATTCATCCTTGATAAGAGATAACGCTGACAGTACTACTGAAAACTTAAGCAGATTACCTGACTAGATCGCTGGTAAAATCAACAACAGAACTGTTATCGCACTCATATATATTACCTGATAATAAACTTTTTACATAATTATAAAATGGAGTGTCAGTTACAGCTACCCATCCTGTCTCACCGTTTACGCGATAAAATCTTGCACAGATAGTATACTCATAATTTGGTGCATCTCCTATGAAAACTATAGAAAAAACAACTCCAGCACCGCCGCACATCACGCACCAGCCAATCTTTACCGGTGAACTCCCGTGCTCATCTATCCAGGTATCCCTATAATTCTCGATAGCATCAAATGCTGGTGCTACACCGTTCACTCCTGATTCTGTAAGGCATAGTGTAATTTCCCTATCTAGCTCAGAACAATAAGTCAGTATATTGCTAATCTCGATTTTTGTCTTTATGTTTTGGAATATCGGTATAGCTAAGCATGAAAGTATGCTAATAATAAGCATGACAATCATAAGCTCTATAAGGGTAAAGCCCCTTGATACCTTGCAATTTCTATTGAGGATTTGTTCTATTTTTAGCATCTTATTATGGCTATTTATAAATAACCTCTATTTCTTATATATATTATTTAATATATCTAAGAATGAACTCTATTGCAATATAAAATAAGATATAGCTATAATAGAATTAAGCTTATCTCTTCCTAAAACTCTGTTATAAGTCCCAGTGCATACTTTACTATCAAGG
>JABMRG010000050.1 GCA_013202935.1 Candidatus Omnitrophota bacterium | reverse complement strand
CTTGTAGGCCTTTTTCGCAATAGCTGCTGCTCTCTTTATAAGCTTTATCTCCTGCTGATCTTTAATGGCACGCAGCTTCCCAATAAGCCCAAATGTAGAATATAGCTTCTTATTAATGCTGCCCGATATTATATCTGCTTCCCCTACAGTCAAATGGCTGGATTCAAAGCCTGTTCTTTTAAGTGAGCACTTAGCTATGAGGCTTGCGGTCTTTTTAAAGAGCGAGGAAGGCCTATCTATGATTTCAAAGCCTTCTGTCTCTTTCTCTGCCTGTTCAGTATACCTAAAATCTGTTATTATGTATTTTCTATCTTGCGTGATAAGGGAGTACGAATCATGGCCATTAAATCCGCTTAAATAATATATATTTGAGGGATTTGAAATGAGAAGAGCGTCTAAGCCAAGGCGCCTTAATCGACTCTTTAATCTATCAACTCTGTCAGGATTCCTCATTTAATAAGGTCTGCGCAAGCCTCAAGCCCCAATATATAACTTTGCACGCCAAAACCTGCTATATGTCCTTGTGCAACAGGTGCTATCAGAGATGTATGCCTGAACTCTTCCCTTGCATAGATGTTTGATATATGTACCTCAATAACAGGTATATCTATGGCACTTACAGCGTCCCTTATCGCAACACTCGTATGCGTATATGCAGCGGGATTCATCACTATAGCGCTAAAGCCTTCAGAGCTGGCCTCCTGGATCTTCTGCACTATCTCACCCTCAATGTTCGACTGGAACGCCTCAATCGATACACTTAGTTCTTTTGCCTTAGCCTCTAATGATTTATTGATATCATCAAGGCTTTTGCTTCCGTAGATATCCTCTTCTCTTTTACCTAAAAGGTTAAGGTTTGGCCCGTGGATTATAAGTATCTTTTTCATCTCTTTTTTACTCCCCGTCTGGTAATTCTGCCTCATCAATTAACATAACCGGTATACCGTCCTTAATAGGATAACGTCTACCGCAGCCGGTGCAGACTATTTTTTCACTTTCCAGCTTAACACCTGTTTTACACGCAGGGCAGGCCAGTATATCCAACAGCTCTTTATCCATTATTCAAGCTCCTCTTCTTTGAAAGTAAATATGTGCTTCTGAAAGGAGTATATAATCCCGCCTATTACGCCAAATATTGCTAAGGATGCAAGAACCATTATAGATATGGCAAAGGCCTTCTCCTCCGGCATGTAACTCCTTAAAAGGTAGACAAACCCTCCTTCTCTTACGCCTAAGCCGTTTAAAGATGGTATCAGAGTCATAACCCATACAATAGGAACTACTACAAAAAATACCTCTATACCTACATAATCTATGCCTATAGCCCTTGCAAAAAAGTATGTAGAAACGATAGAGCAGGTTTGAGCCAGGACAGAAAGAATAAAACTCTGCAACATAACCAGCTTATGTTTTCTATAAATATTTAAATATGCATATCCGTTTTTTATCTTCTCATACCAGAGGCTTGTCTTAAACGGTTCCAGGATATACGCCAGATACTTTGCTGTCTCTTTATGCAACAGAAGCCACAAAAAGACCAAACACCCGAGAAAGAGCAGATATACTATGATTATCAGCCCTTTATTGTCTATCTTATTTGCCATGAATGTAACAGCAAGCGCAGGTATCAAGGTAAAGGGGAGCATAGCAAGCACCCTATCCATAAAGACTCCTGAGAATGCCCCTGCCTTGTTATTAGACTTCTTTCCAGCGTAGTATGCCTTTACAGCATCGCCGCCAAATGAAGTCGGTAAAAAGTTATTAAAGAAATACCCGATAAAGGTAAGGTACATACTCTCTTTCGCGTTCAGATATATAGTTTGTACAGAAATTACTCTTATTAGCCTGAAGGCTATGATTATTAATGCAAAAAGGAATATAAAGAATCCTATCGATAATAGGCCCATATCAGCGGTCTTTATAGTATCTATCATAGCGGGAATCTTATCACGCAAAAACCAGATGAGCAGCACTATAAGTGTAAAACTTATTAATACTCTAAGAAGTGTAAAAAGCTTATTTTTCATAGGGGATAGTATAACAGATAGTATAAATGAAGTAAAGAGAATTTAGGATATTATCCAGAGTGCTGGATTGCGCCTTGTGTCTGTCTTCCTGTATCTATTGCACCTGTTACAGGGCCGGTTGGTGGATCAGAACCGGCTGGCATAGAAGATGTACCAGCTGCGGAGGATCTGGCTCGAGGTATTATCTGTACAATATATCTGCCAGCAGCAAGGCCTTTTCTGCTAATATCTGCCCATACAAGTACACCAAAATCTCCATATTCAGCCATAGCAGCCTTTGCCTCTTTTATATTCCTGGGAGCTATATAAAGATGAGGGTGATTACCTGCTCTTCTTCTTATCTCTGCCTTAATAGCTCTATATTCAGAGCCTCTGAATAGGTCAAAAAAGCCTGCAAAGAACATAGTTGTTTTAGCATTAGTAGTGGATATTGCCCTTAGGGTATTCTGGTTGGAAGGTGCTGCTATTAAAATGGAATTTGATATAAGAAGGAGAGTAATTATTATGCAAAGAATCTTTTTAACTTTATACATAGTAATACTTCTAGTTGACCAAGCTTACTGGTGGGTAACTTCCTGCTGTGACTGAGATTTCTGTGTCTCAAGCGATGATATAGAACCTTTTATAGAACCTAATATCTGGCGGTATTCTGAAGAGGCATTGGAGAGCATAGTCTGTGCCTTCTCTATCTTATTCTCCAATATCTCATCCATATCATCAATATTTCTTTTTATATCAATAAGATAGTGTGTGAGATTCTCAATATCTATCGAGGATGCATATTGCAGGTGTAAGCTAAAGAACATTAATAGATACGGAAGCAACATACTATATGATACGAGTATTACATTCTTTGAGTAGGCAGCCAAATGTGCATCCTTGCAGAGTGAGTACATGGAATCTGGTATGGCTGCTACAGCCCATGGTGTTGTTGTATTAGGGTCAAGGTATTGACTGACCTCAGATACCCTCTTTGCAACCTCTTTCTGTATCTTATGTGATAAGCGCTCTATCTGCTCAGGGTCTTCTTCTTTGGATATAAGCTCAAGCAACTCTGTGGAAGGCCATTTTGAATCTATGGGCATGACCTTCTTATTTGATAATACAAGCCCAAACTCAACCTCTTTGCCCTTTACCTTAAAGTTTGTCTGTATCATATCAGGCGGAAAGATGCTTAGGGCTTCTCTTATAATATTCTCACCAGCAATACCCTTCTGCTTTGAGCCGGCAATTACGTTTTCAAGCCGCTTTAGCGACTGAAAGTTCTCATCTTCTTTCTTCTTCGACTCTTCATACTGCTCTCTTATGGCTTCAACAGCCCGTAGTGTACCTTCTATATTCAATTGTATCTTATCGCCCGCCTTAGACTCATTATGTGCTAAGCCTTTAAGCTCCTGCATTATCTGCTGGTGCAGCTTCTGGTTATTCTCAACTGTTGAAAGCAATGATTTTAATGCACCTACATCTGAGACCAGGTTTAGGCCTTCTTTTGAGAAAATATCCTTTTTCCCCTTTGCAAAAAAGAAGAGTAGCAGAAGTACCATTATAATTACTGCCAATGAGAGTGCGGCTATAATTACTATCAACGTTGTATCCATCTATGCATTTTCTTTCTTGGTTAGCTCGAGATACTTCAT
Source organism: Candidatus Omnitrophota bacterium (assembly GCA_013202935.1). Taxonomy (GTDB): domain Bacteria; phylum Omnitrophota; class Gorgyraeia; order JABMRG01; family JABMRG01; genus JABMRG01. Next base: position 9,105 of record JABMRG010000050.1, on the reverse strand, counting down.
CCTTAGCTGGTATAGTACATCATCAAGCAGTTTCTGTTCAGGATCAGTCAGGTTGTTCTTAGTCTTTTCCTTTATCATATCCAGCGTATCTATCATATATTTGGCGTGGCTAAGATTTTTTGACTTTTTGTTGTCTACAGGATTAGGTACCTCGCCCAGTGAAACAAGGGCCTGCATACTTAAGCCTGTGATAAATACAGAGAAATCTTTACCTGCGTCTTTTAGAGCCTCTTCTATATTTTTTTCCTGGTTTTCCATAGCCTATATTATACTCCAATTTAAAGTTTACATCAAGCCTTCTTCTTTAAGCTGCATGATGAGCGAGCCCATGGCAGCCTTGGCTGCTCTTTCGCCTGCTGCGATTATCTCCTTTGCCCTGTGGAATGCCATCTGATCGAACTCATCGCTAAGATGGACTTTTATTACATTATCTGCTTCTTTTGCTTCGTATTTATTCAGCTCATTGCCTACAATCTGCGTCGATTGAAATACCATCTGAAATATATTGGATATCTTACCTTTCTTTACGCAGTAGCCGACATCAACAGCTATGACAAACGATGCCCCCATCCTTTTTGCAACATCTGAAGGAACATTGCTCTTTAAACCACCGTCTACTAAGAGCCTTCCGCCTATACGAACAGGCATAAAGATACCGGGTATAGAACAACTTGCTCTTATAGCCCTGCTTAAGCTTCCTGTTGTAAGGACTACCTCCTCGCCATTTTCAATATCTGTACAGACTATACCAAGTGGCATCTTCAGGTCCTTGAAACCCTTATTTTCAATCGACTCTTTTATAAGCTTCTCCAGGTTCCTGCCCTCTAGAAATCCGATCTTCGATATAACAAAGTCTGCTAAATCCCACCACTTCATCTTGTCTGCTATATTCTCTATGGACTTAAGCGAAAGCCCAAGTCCGCAAATAGCCGCCAAAAGCGAGCCGATGCTTGTGCCAACAACAAGATCTACCGGGATATTGTTTTGCCTTAAAACTCTTAGCACTCCAATATGTGCAAGGCCCCTTGCAGAACCACCTCCAAAGACAAACGCTATCTTTTTCTTATCCTGATCTTTCATTGCACAATTACTCCTGCGTAACCTACTACAGCACTATAGTCGCCTGAAATATCACCACTAGTCTGGTATTTGATAAGTTTTGCGCTTTTAGCGCCCAAGGCCTTTGAGGCAATAAGCATGATGGTTGTAGGTATATACCCACACATTGTTATATCATGCTTACTTATATTATCAAGAAGTTGCTTCTCATCCAGCTTTAATATGGCGTCTATCGCAATCTTGTCCTTGGCCTTAGCCAACTCATACGGTTCATAGTGTGTCATATCGCTGCTTGCTACTATCAGCACTTGTCGCCTGCTCTTCTTTATAGCGCCCGCTATAGCATTGCCCACCATCTCATATGACTCATGGCTTGCGTTGCTCACAACAATAGGCACTATTTTAAAATCAGGCTTAAAATACTGCATAAATGGAATCTGCACTTCGAGAGAGTGTTCATGACTATGGGCGGCCTCATCCCCTTCTATTAACTCACAGCGCTCCTTAATATCTGCTGCCAGCTTCTCATCAATCTTGACTTCACCTAAAGGAGTAGTCCAACTCCCCTTTTCATATAAAGAGAACGTACTGCCCAAGCCGGTATGGTTAGGGCCCAATATCACAACAGTATCGGTTATCTCTATATGCGAAAACAGGCTTCCTGCGACAGGGCCTGAATAGATATATCCAGCATGGGGTGACACAACACCCAATACTTTTTCTCTGACAGCATCCTTATCTACCATCGATTCGATCTGCTCTCTTAGTAGTCTTTCTGTGGCTGGATAAAACTGTCCGCACACAGCAGGTTCTCTCTTCATGCTAGATCACTCCATCAAGAGTCTTCTGTAAATACTCCCTTGCATGCTTTAAATCGTCTTTGCTTGCTACATCATGTGCCTCGATCACCTTTATTATATCGGGCTTAAGGTATGGCACAAGAAGAGAAAAATCAAAGTCTCCCTGCCCTGGAGCCAGATGGTCCTCTGTGCCTTTTACATCATGTAGATGTATGCCGGCCATTTGCCCCGCGTACCTGTCTAAAAAATCGATATGCCTGGCAAAGCCCAACGACTCATTAACTTGTGCATGGCCTGTATCATGCCAATAGCTTATAGATGAGCCTTTAAACTCAGCCAGTATTATGCCTATCTCATCAATAGATGGCATCTCCATAAAATAGAATCTATTTTCGATGCCGACGATTATGCCTTTCTTGCTAGCAAAGCTGTTCAACTCATCAAGGCTTTTGAGTGAAGCATTCATATGCCCTTCGGAAATAGCCTTTCTGCTTAAAAACATATCATCCCTTATCTTCCTAAACTCATTAGTGGACACTTTTCCTTCTTCATAAAGTGCTATGAGTTTTTTGCTATGGTCTTTTGCATCAACCCTGCCACAATGTATTACTACAGCTTTAGCACCCAGCTCTTGGGCTTTCTCTATTGTCTGTTTTGTATAAAGTATCCCTTTTTTGCGTTCATCTTCATCAAGTGATGAAAGGGGATAATAGTCCGGGGATACCTGATTAGGCTTTATCTCTTCTGGTATTGGGCAATAATTATGCAGGGTCTTTACAGTAATATCGCCTCTTTTGATAATCGATGAGATACCATCTACCACATCTTTAGAAAGAGTAAAATAGAGCTCTATGCTATCAAATCCGGCATCTCTTATCTCCTCGACTATAAGCTCTGCGTCTTTTTTCTTTTTAGCGTTCCATGCGGTCGACAAGGAAATTTTACTCATTTTTTGGGATTACTATAGAGACGACTGAGGCCTCAGGATTAAGATATTTTTTGGCAGCCTTTAAAATATCTTCGCGTGTAAGGTTATTTACCGCTTTGGGATAGAATTGATAGTTATTATAACCCAGGTCATAAAGCTCATCAAGCGCTGTCCTTAAGGCAAATGAACCTGCCGATTGAAGGCCAAGCTCATGTTGTGTGATAAGGCTTTTCTTCGCCGCGTTTATTTCATCTTCTGATAAGTCTCCAGCGCTTACCTTCTCTATCTCTTCTACAATCTCGTCTTTCACCAGGACTTCGTTGCCTATACTTGTTGCTGCATAAAATATGAACGTTCCTATGTCAAGGCCTGTCATACCAAAAGTACCCAGGGCATAGGCCAGCCCCTTCTTCTGCCTTATATTGGCATATAGCCTGCCAGAACCCCCTGAGAATATAGAGGAGATAATCTGCAAAGGGTACCTATCTGGGCTATTTATACCTACAGTTCTAAAACCTACCATAACCACTGCCTGCTTCTTATCCATCTCTTCTCTCACGTCTATCTGTGCTGTAATAGGTGAGGGTTTACCTTCGGTTAACTCTGGTGGCCTTTTCTTTTTTATTCTGCCGAGTTTAGACCTTACCAACTTATATACTTCATCAACATCTACATCTCCGCATATCGAGACTACTACATTAGGGCCTACGCAGTAATTTCTGTAAAACTTGATAATATCATTCCTTGATATGCTATTAACCGACTCTGCTGTTCCTGCAGGTAGCATGCTGTAAGGGCTATTATCAAGCAGCCTTTTTCTTAAGTTCTTCTCAGCAACCTTAAATATATCATCATCTATCAGTTCGATCGCTGCAAGCATATCGTTCTTAAGAACCTGAAGTTTGTCATTTGGAAATGATGGCTTTACAAGAACAGCTTCCATAAGCTCTATCGCTCTTTTGGTATCTTTGCTCATTACATCCAGAGACACTCCAAAAGAATTATTTGCGCTGTATGCAGAAAGTGTTCCCCCCATAGACTCTATTTCGAAAAAGAGTTTTTCTTCGCTGTAGCCCCCGCTGCCCTTGGTCAGCATGTGGGCTGTAAGGTTTGAGATACCATTATCCTTTTTAGTTTCTGCGCGAAGCCCGCCTTTGATGCAGGCCCTTATTGATACTAAGGGAAGGGTGCTGTCATTACATATCAATACTCTCACACCATTCTTTAAGGTCTTTTTCGTAATGGCTCTTTCTATCCTTGATCTGCTTTTCGCATCCTCTTCTATTTCTTTTATGGCGGAGGGTACTAGCAGCACGGTTGTCAGGTTCTCCTCTCCTAGATACCTCTTTGCAACCTCCATTATATCGTTGGCATCGACAGAACCAACCCCCTCAACATAGTGCTTTGAAAAATCCATGTCAGATGCAAGAAGCTGGCTTATACCCAAATCTGAGGCCTGCGAACTTTGAGTCTGCCTGCTAAATATATAAGATGATATGACCTGATTCCTTGCCTTCTCAAGCTCTTTTTTGTCTACAGGTGACCTTTTCAGCTTCTCTATTTTCTCGAGCAATTCTTTTATTACCTGATCCTTCTTCTTTGGATCAAAAGCAGATGTAATTACAAACATACCAGGATCAAACGGAGTATAGTTGTAACTGCCTATTGAGTATACTAATTTTAACTTATTATGCATCTCCTTATAAAGTATAGAGGACCTGCCTGCTCCTAAAATAATCGCGAGTGTGTCTAAGGCATATAGGTCTTTGCTGGCCAAATTCACAGAATGGAACCCCATAGCCATGAATGTCTTTGATATCGGATAGGCCAGTTCAATATAGCGCGGGGTAAGTTGCTGAGGCTCTCTTGGTAACACAGCCTGAATCGGGCTTCTCCTCTGGAGCTTGGTGAAGCTTTCTGCTATCTTCTCTTTCAATGCACCTGAATCTATATCGCCTACTATCACAAGTACCATGTTATCAGGCAGATAAAACCTGCTGTAATACTCTCTTACATCTTCCTGTGCCAGCCTATCAAATATATCTTCATGCCCTATAATAGGATTTTTGTATGGATGCCTAATATATGCCCTCTGCCATAACTGTTGGCTCAGATACGTCTCTGGGGCATCATCCCTAAGCCTCATCTCTCGCTTTATAACATCTTTTTCGCTTGCGATCTCTTTCTTGTCAAATTTGGGATTGGCTATAATATCGTAGAATATATCCAGAAGTTGTAGGATGTTTTCTGATGGGCCCTCTATATTAAAAGCTGTGTAATCATAAGTGGTATACGCTCCTATATTACCGCCCAGTGATTTTATCTCATCCTCAAGTTCCTTTGCATCGCGGGTTGAGGTTCCTTTAAATATAAGGTGTTCTATCAGGTGGGTAATACCTGAGCCGGTATAGTCTCCTTCTGTGGCTGAACCTGTGCGGATAAATAGCTTTGCGCAAAACGTAGGCGTGCGAAAGTCTTCTTTGAGGATCAGGGTAAGGCCGTTACTGAGTAACTCTGATGTTGCATCGGACTTAGGAAGGGTGGGGGAGGGTTCTGCGTAGGAATAGTTAGAGCAAAGGGCTATATATAAGATTATCAAAAATGAGAAAATTATATTAGCCCTTCGCTTCATAGTCTGCAACTGTAGAATTTAGTATCTTCTTTTTTTCTTGCGCGCTTCTCTCTGTTTTCGGCGCTTCTTTACGCTTGGTTTCTCGTAATGTTTACGTGCTCTAACCTGCTTAATGGTACCTTCACGCTCTATCTTCTTTTTAAACCTGCGAAGCGCTCTCTCGAGAGGTTCATTATCTCGTACGCTTACCCTTGGCACTCTATATCACCCCTTTACCATAAGTTTTAGAACACTAATTATAACATAAATAGTAATATTGTCAAGGGAATGTCAAGGGAACGTTTCCCTCGCTTTTATCTTATTACGTTACAATAAGTTGTGGAATTATACATTACACTTTTTTCCAAGCATGGGGACACTTTACTGTAAGCATGGGGACACTTCACTTACTTTACCATATAGTAAATCAATGTGAAGTGTCCCCAGTGTTAAATTGTGAAGTGTCCCCAGACTTATCGAAAAAGTGTAAACTACCTTGCTACAACTTATCTGTTTTCAGGAGGTTAGGAACGAGTGAAACGTCCCCTATTTTTCGAAGGAGATGGTGAGGCGGAGGGTCAGGTGGCCTTCCTTCATTGACTCGAGAAAGGCAGGAAAAGGTGTGGCTTTTTTTATGCTCATCAGTGCATGCCTTCTTAAGACAGGATCATACGAAGAACCACTGCTTACAATATCTACATTCAAGAGTTGCCCACTCCTTGCGAGGGTAAATATGAGTCTTACATCGCCTTGCTGAGCGTAGTATGGCTTGCTTGCTTGTGCCGCATCATAGATCTTGCCTCTTACCGCATTATAATAGTTTAGGTACGTGGGCTGATCTGAAAAGTCTTTATCCTTATGAGATATCAGCATCTCTTTTTGAGAAGGCATAAGGCTTATCTGCTTATCAGTTGTTATATCTTTTATCTTTATGCTTAACTTATCGGTTGATTTGGGCTTAAAGATAGGCCTGGTTTCACCTTTTATCTTAACGGCCTCTGAATTTTTGTTGCTTGTGGATGGAGTATGGAACTTTCGTATCTTCTCTTTCTCAGCCACAGAATCAGAACTGATGGGAACCTGTTTTACAGGAACATATGTCATCTTTATATTGTTAACAGGCTTAAACATAAAGAACTTCTTTAGAGGTGGCCAATTATAAAAGAAGAATACGTGAAATATAAGTGAGGCTACTACCGCATTCCTGAATATCTTATCGGATAAGATCATGGTTTTATTATAATATCAGTGTAAGCCATGAGTCAAGTAAAATGAGTCCGGCCTTAGAAGGTCATGCTCGCACCCCACTCTACCCTCATCTCTGGTGCAGGATAGAAGGTCTCTGCAGTGCCTGTGCTATTAGTTACTCCATATGCAAAATATTCTTTATCGAATACATTCTTAAGTGCACCCCATATATTCAGATATTTATATGTATAGCTGAGTTTTGTATCTACTATAGTGTAATCCTTTAACTTTGCAGCAAGATTCTTCTGGTCGCTTATCTTGTAGCGTGAACCTACGTGGTTTAGGCTGACTGTCCAATCAAGATTTTTTATAGGTGAGATTGTCACGCCAGCTGATATCTTATTCCTGGGAACAAGGGGAATCTGATTATCTTTGTAATCCCCATCCTTGAAATACGACTCCTGCAATACCCAATTCCCAAAGGGCCTTAATCTTCCATCCAAAAACTTCAGCTGGGCCTCAATCTCTATGCCACGATGACATGTCTTTTTATCATAATTGGTATTTAGCATGCTTGAGGGGTCATAATAGATCTCATTCTCTATGTCCATCAGGAAAGCATTGGCATTAATACCTATGCCTTTAAAGGTAAGATCTTTTATGCCCACCTCATAATTCATAGCCTTCTGCCGTGTTATGTTTGTATTGAGTCCTCCCTGCACAACAGGGGGCCATAGCCAGGTATTTAGAAACTTATTCTGATAATATTCTTCTGTATTCGGTAAGCGGTATGATTTCGAGACATCTGCATAAACCTGGGAGCGTTTATTATACTTGTACCCACCTCCAAAGTTAAAGGCCTCTACTGTCAAGTCTCTGGTTTCGTGATTTGGTATAAGCCGTTTCTGATTAAATGTATAATCTGCCCATTCAAGACGGCCGCCGGCATTCAGCAGGAGCCTATCACTTATCTTTATATTGTCATGCACATAAAAACCTAATGTCTCCTTATAAATATCCGTTTCATCCTGCTGAGCGTTAAGACGGTTTCCACTTAAGACATCGTCTTTGGCATGGAAATAATCAGTACCAATAATAAGTTTATTATCTATGCCTTTCCACAAAAGGCTTGTTTCTATCTTTGGCCTTAGCTCATATGTAATGATATGGTGAGATGTCTCATACTCGCTTGGTGCAGACCATGCATCAGGTTCAGGTACACTTAAGCCCTTGCTCCTTCTCTCCCTCATCGAGCTAAAAACAGATAGATTTATTTCATTGCCAGCAAAGAAGAAAATGCCTTTCGGTTCTGCTGTAACAAAATAATCTGATGTAAAACCTTTATCATCAGAAAATACAGTTCCTGCCCTTCCTATCTGATTAATCCCTTTCGGGTCCAGGACCCACTGATTGCCATTCCAGTAAAGAGCTCCTGGCATACCATAATGATCACGATGGTAGCCTGAAGACAAGGCTAACTCAAAAACATCACTTAGCCTCAACATAAGGCTTCCAAAGTAATCATTGGCCCAGTAATCATTATTCGCCCTGTAGCCTGTTGTATCCTGGTTTGAATAACTGAAAAAGTAGTCCGCATAGACACCGGGCACACTATCTTTGCCTACGGTAGAACTCTTGTATACCCCGCTTAAGTTTGCATAGGCTTTATAATACTGATAACTTCCTGATTCAGCAGCCAGTGTAATCGAAGGCTTATCAGTCGTGCCTCTTTTTGTAATTATATTTATAACTCCTCCTGTGGCATTATCGCCATAAAGAACCGTAGAGGGGCCTCGCACTATCTCGACCCTTTCAATGGCATTTATGTCTATCTGTGCCCAGTCTGCGCCTGATAGGTCTACCTGATTGGTTCTTCTCCCATCAACAAGTACAAGCACATTGGATACGCTTGACTCACCAAAACCTCTTACATCAACAACAACGCCCTTAGGGTTACCAAAATAGTTTGATACAACAACACCGCTTTTGTCCTGAATAAGGTCAGGTAAAAAGTTTGCGCTTGATGATGCAATCTCTTCTTTTGTGATAACAGTAACATTCCTGCTTACATCAGAAAGTTCTTCACCAGCTCTCCACGGTGTAATGACTATAGGCTCAAGCTCTACTGCTTTTTCTTCTTCTGCTATAGAGATATTTACACAACATATAATAAGACCAATGATAATAAACAACCGTTTCATAGACTCTCCTTTATAATGTTTAACTATGCCAATAAAAAAATAACCCCGTACGGAATTGAATCGTTTCAAGTCCATACGGGGTTGCACCCTGATTTTCCCTCGTTTACACGAGGGCTTGCATTACCCTTATATGTTAGATATTTGCCTTTCTCCGAGGCTCTTATCTATCTGTTACACAGGTAGGTCTTCTGACTCGTGGCTTCTTTACCTACTCGCCATGCCTTCCCAGTTTTTCAACCAGTGGCTTATTATGGCTTTCGTTCCACTTACAGCGGCGGGACCGTATCCGAATTCCACGGATTTCCCTTTTAAGGTGTT
>JABMRG010000049.1 GCA_013202935.1 Candidatus Omnitrophota bacterium | reverse complement strand
GGCCGTTTATGCGCAAGTTTACAGGGTCTTTAAAGGTCATCGTCCCCTGCATGCTGGCATCAACATCAAGCACCTTCTCCTCAGGCTCCTGTTTCCTTGCTCGTCTTATTACAGACATCTTGCCACCTCCTTTTTATTTTTTGCGTTTAGATACTACCCTTTTCTCAATCTTGTTTAGCACTAAAAGGCTCGCCAATATCAGTATGGTAGCAGCAACAGCCACAATATACAGTCCCGAACCTATCGCAAGCCCTACTCCTGCTATAGACCATAAGCTTGCTGCTGTGGTAAGCCCTACTATGCTTGCCCTGGACCTTATTATAGTACCTGCCCCAAGAAAACCTACACCGGTTACCACCTGCGCAGCAATTCTTCCAGGGTCAACATCGGCCAGGCCTCTGTATATATCAAAGATATGCATAGAGGTGAGCATGATAACACAGGATCCTAAGCATACCAGTATATGCGTCCTAAAACCTGCCGCCTTTTCATTAATCTCCCTTTCAAAGCCTACTATGCCTCCAAGTAATGCAGCAAATAATAGCCTAAGAATCATCTGTACTTCTGTAACCATATCGCGCCCTCACTTATATTATTTCGTATGATGAAGCCTGAAGCCATCCGATCTTTCCATCTTCACGCCTTATCTGGCTCCATTGGCCTCTCGTCTTCAATACCTCTACCATTAAACCTTCATACAACTTGTAATGGACGGTACCACCTTCTATAGGTTCAAAACGTGCGTTTGCTTCTCTTGTAATAATAACTGCAGACTGCAGGGTCTCTGTTCTGTAGACATTTATACATAAAAGAGTAAGTGTAAACATAAATACTACAATCAAAGCAAAGATGCTATTCATAAGTAATCTGCGCAATTGGCTCTTAAATATAAGCAACGCCAAAAGGCCCAGAGCGATTAAGTAGATAAGGCTTAGGAGCTTCGTGAGTCCATCTATTGTAAAAGAATCCAAAAAGTTTCGAACTCTACGCCTAAGCCATATACGGCTTTTCTCCATGGGCGGTTCTTCAACCAAAGAATAGGCATACTCCAAATTTGATCTCAAGGAAGCATCATAGGGCATAAGCCTCTTTGCCCGTTCATAGTTAAGAATAGCCTTTCCCAGAGAGCCTAGTTTAAAATAGGCGTTGCCAAGATTGTAATAAAGATTTGCGCTCTTATCTCCACTCTTTAGTATGCTCTCGTACCTTTCTGCAGCTTTTTCAAAGAGCGAGTCTGAATATAGACGGGATGCTTCTTCAAAATCTACAAAACGAGAATCTTCCGCTGCATGCAGCTTATGGCATATAGAAACTACTACAAGTATTATACCAAGTAATCTTAATATTTTCAAGAAGTTAACTCCTATATATTTTTGAAACAGGTCACTATCTCTTCTGCCTCACCAAAGATATTGAGCATATTCTTTTTCTCATAATGAGCAGGGGTAAACCGTGCTATATCGCAATCATTAAAGAAGCTTCTTGTTTTACCAAGAAGTTCGATGTCAACCCCTCTTGGCTTTAATATCCGATCAACAATATCTGCGGTTATGCCTCCCGGGGGAAGATTAAACTTATCTCCAAAGTATTCCTGCACAATGGCAAAGAGGCAACCATAAAATTCTTCAGCATTATTTTCAGTAAGTAGGCTGTAAGCTTCTTTTAGCCCCCTTTTGGCTTTTTTGTAGGCAAACTTGTACCTAGCGTACCTTATATCATTCTTAAGTTTTTCATGTCTTTTATATAATACCAGTGTGGATAAATAGAAAATAAGTGGAAAGGTATGCATAAACAAAAATTGTTTATCTTTATATAGGTACACACCCTGTTCTTGAAAGCGTCCCGGGTTATCTTTGATATATATAATATCCTTGCCTATAGGCTCTCTTTTATACTCAGCAACTCCCTTAACGGGCTCCTCCACGATTTTGGCCTTTTGGGACTTTTTAGTCTCAAAGACCTCTATCGGGTATGGACCGCGTGTAATTGTAAAGTACTCCTCTTTTTTAGGATTAAAATAGGAGAATGTAATCTTGGGTATCTGCTTGGCCTTTGTGCTTTTTGGTACAACTACCTGTTCAAATATCTTATGTGTTTCTGCTTCTTCCTTTATAGATACGTCATATAGAGTAAGTTCTGCACTCTCTTCAATATAAGGCTCAGAAATAATATCGAGATTACCCTCACCGCTTACCTGCATACTGATTGTTATGGCATCTCCTACATCCACATAACCCTTTGGCTCAACAGTGACATCAAACTTAAAATCTCCTATAGCGCCTGAGAAGTTATCGGGTTTTCTCAATGCAGGAAGCGGGAGTACTTCAATATTCTTAAGAGTAGAGTCAAGCTGCAGGGAAGTTGTTTTAAACCCGCCTGACAGCGATGATGAACTTCCCGTCTGCATCTTGCACATAATAGTAGCAGGCCCCAGTTTTAGCTCGCCTGGCTTGGTGGCAAAGGCCTTACTCCTAAATGCAACAACACGAAAATCATAACCTTTTATCTTTTTTCTTGATGCCTGGGGAGTAAGAAATTCGCTGATAGAGAAACCCCCATGTTTAACTGTTGGGTATTCTATATCAGTTATATGAATATCTTTATAATATAATCCCGCTATCACAGGGAAGGTTTCGTTTACATAGACTCTATTTTTACCTGTAGCGATCAATAAGAACGCATTATCCTTAGCATAAAACTCTTCTTCCTTAGACGCTGTGCCTGAGCCCTTGTCCTTTAGGCCAATCCCGCTTCCAACACGTACAATTAAGGTTTCTGATATATACCTATCGCCACCGGCAGAAAATTCAAAAGGCCCTACCTGGAACAACCCTGTCTCCTGAGGCATGAGTACATATGTATGGCGCGTTGAGCGTACCATTCCACTCTCTGTTTTTGAGGCCATATTGTATGATCTTAAATAATTTGCTTTAAAACCATCTATCTCTGGGAGTTTTGGCTCAGGCGCATTCTCTAGGCCAGGGAATATAATATCTAATCTTATGCTGCCGCTTAGTGAGATCTCCTTGTTATCAATAGATAACTCAAGCCTCTTATCTGCAGCAAGGGCCTTTGGACAAAAGGCACATATCAGAACTAATGTTATTATTATAAATTTATTAATCATATTAAAAGCTGACCGTTTACCAGTCTTTGTAAGAATCCTCTTTGCCTTGAGCAGGGCCTCCCGGTTGCTTATTAAGCATGTTTGTTTCACGCCCATATGCATCTAGTAACTTTTGCGCTTCTTCTCTTGATAAAGCTCTTTGCGGTGCAAGATCTGCCTTTGATGGCATACTACTATTAGTATAATCTATGGGCTCGGTCGTATCAAGACCTTTTTTATCCAACGGTGAATCTGAATCCTGAGCCATTATTTCATTATCGTATTCTTCTAACGCGTTCTTTAAGCCTTCTGTCTCTTTTTGCCAGTCACGCATTATCTTTTTATCAGCTTCTTTATATTTTTGCTCTATATTGCCTTTTTTGCTCTCTTTTTCCTTGATTAGTTTCTCTTCTTGCAATGCCTTTTTTGATTTCAGGCCATCAAGCCTTTCTTCTAGTTCTTTGCCTGTGTATTTTTGTTCTAAAGCATCTTCTTTCTGCTCATACTCCTGCTGAAGATTCTGTAACTGTTCTTTGTGCTCCTGACTTATGCCTTGCTGTTCTGATTCCTGGCTTCTAAAAGAATCTGATTGTTGCTTGAGAATCTCCTGTTGCTTAGAGTGTTGTTGCTTAAGTTGATCAAGAGTCTCCTTATGTGCCTTCTCAAGCTTCTCAGCATCTAGTTGTTTCTGTTGGTCTAGCTCCTTACGCCGCTTGTCAAACTCCTCTCCCTTGTATTGCTGCTTAAGCTCTTCTTCTTTGGAGCTATATTCTTCTTCCATTCCTCGTTTCTCTTGATTGTACTCCTGGTCAAACTGCTGTTGCTGGATCTGCTGTTGATGCTGGAGCTGTTCAAGCGCATGTTGAGATTCAAGAGTCTGATCTTTTTGCCTGATTTGTTGTTTCAGCTGCTGCTTTTGCTGTTGATGCTGTTGGCTTGCTTGTTCTTCTGACCGTTGTTGTTGCTGGTTGAGCTGGTCTAGGTTTTGCTGCTTCTCTTTGTTAAGCTTATCAAGTTCTTGTTTTAGTTGTTGTTCATCAGTAGTTTGCTTTTTTATCTGCTCCTGTTTTTGCTTAAACTCCTGGTTGAGTTCTTCTTTTTCCTGCTGAGACTCTTTATTGAGTTGGTCTTGTCGGGATTGTTGCTGCTGCTCTAGTTTGTTCTGTTTATTCTGAAAGTTTTTGAGGTTCTCCTTGCTCTCCTTTTGCTGCTGCTTCAGTTGCTCCTGCTGCTG
>JABMRG010000048.1 GCA_013202935.1 Candidatus Omnitrophota bacterium | reverse complement strand
TCATCCCGTAAAAGGCCTATGGTATGCTTAAGTTCCGGGCTATCAGTCTGCTCTATGAGAACACCCAGCGCATTAAGAATAGTAAGGCCTGCATCTAAGAGGTTTGAAAGCTGCCGTGTAAAATTACTTAGGTCACGCAGCGGTACTCCCTTTATAAAGAACTGCCTGCCCCTCGATTTCTTAATAAATGCGGCAGTCTCTTCTTCAAGAGACAATGTATAAAGCCCCATTCCGCTTAGCTTAACAGCTGCCTGTTGGGCATTTTCTGCTTCGATCTTACCTTCTATAGCTTCGGCGGGGCCGCGTTTTGCCTTATAGACAAACCTTGGCATAATTATTCTTCTGCTTCTATTTCAGTAACTCTTAAGACCTCTTTTATTGTAGTGATACCCTTTTGAACTTTTACCATGCCATCATCAAAGAGTGTCCTCATGCCTGCTTTAATAGCAACTTCCTTTATCTCATTAACCGGGGTTCTTCTTAATATCATATCGTTTATCTTATCATCTGCAACAAGTATCTCATAGATAGCGGTTCGTCCTTTAAAGCCTGTAAATTTACAAGCAGCACAACCCTTTCCTTCATAAAAGGTTATCTTTTTACCTGGATTCAGCTTAAGGTCATCTAAGAGGTCTTTGTCAGGGACATACTCCTTCTTGCACTTCTCACATATTACCCTTACCAGCCTTTGTGCTAAGGTTGCCTCGATAGAGCTCGATACAAGATATGGCTCAATACCCATATCGAGTAATCTTGTAATAGCGCCTATGGCGTCATTGGTATGCAAAGTAGAAAACACAAGGTGTCCTGTTAAAGCGACCCTTATCGCAATCTCAGCGGTCTCAAGATCCCTTACCTCACCAACCATCATTATATCAGGGTCATGTCTCAACATCGCACGCAATCCATTTGCGAATGTAAGCCCTATCTTCGGGCTTACCTGTATCTGTGTAACGCCATGCAGTTGGTACTCAATAGGATCTTCTATGGTAATAATATTTTTACTTGCATCGTTTATCTTACTAAGGCAGGCATAGAGCGTTGTTGTCTTTCCGCTTCCCGTAGGGCCTGTTACAAAGAGTATGCCATGGGGCTTCTGGATTATCTCCTCTATTATCTTACGGTCATCTTCCATAAGCCCCAGCTTTTCCAATCCCATCAATATATTCGCGCTCAGGATTCTTATATGAACGCTCTCTCCATAAGAGGTTGGTACTGTAGAGACTCTCAAATCCAAATCATGATCCTGAACTTTGAGTTTAATCCTTCCATCCTGGGGAAGGCGCCTCTCAGCAATATTTAATGCAGACATTATCTTAACGCGCGAGACTATGGCAGAATGGAGATACTTTATACTTGGTGGAATGCTTGCATTAAACAGCACGCCATCTACCCTGTAGCGTATTCTGAGTTCTCCTTCAAACGGCTCAATATGTATATCAGTAGACCTTTCAGAGACAGCCTGCTGAAGAACCTGGTTTACAAATTTTATAATTGAGGCATCATCTGCCATCTCATCGACATCAGCAGCCCCTTCAACCTGTGTAGGCCCTTCATCCTTTGCCTCAGCCTGGCCTATAATCTTCTCAACTGTTTCAGCACCAACACCATAGTACTTCTTAATAGCCTCTAAGATGTCGCGCTCTCCTGCCAATATGGGATTGATATCATACTTTAGCACAAGTTTTATATCATCAAGAATAGCAAGGTCCAAAGGGTTGGTTACAGCTAAGGTCAGGATATGGTTTTCCAGCTTTGTGGGTATAATCTTATAGTAACAGGCGAACTTGGCAGGGACTTTCTCAATTACTTCCGGGGGAATGTTCTGGTCTTTTATCCTTATATAAGGAACCCCTAATTTATCTGATAAAGCTATTAAGACCTGTTCTTCGTTTGCAAAACCTAATCTTACCAAGGCCTCTCCTATGAGCTCGTCGGTCTTCTTCTGCTCACGAAGAGCCTCATCCAACTGCTCAGGAGTAATCACCTTCTCCTCGATGAGCATCTCACCAAGTTTTAGGTCGCTTTTGCGCATAATCTTTCCTTTTATTGTTACTTAATATAACATAAAGTATTAGATAGTGCAATAAAAGATTAAGGGCCTTAATATATAATCAACTCTATTATAGGAAAAACGATACTCAATTGCCAAATTGCATTATGGCTTATCTTCAGCAAGCAATTCCCTAACCTGACGTGATAAAGCCTCTATTTTCGCTTGTTGATTGTCTATCTCTGACTGTTGATTCTTTACCGCTTCCAGTAGATATAAAGCCACCTTTTCGTATTTAACACCATCAGGCCTTTCTTTGTCATCATATATGACCAGGTCCTTTATTGACTCATCAACCTCTTCTGCTATCAGCCCTATATCCTCTTCATCAGTCTCCTTCCACTGAAACCTTACAGGGTTAAGCTCAAAGACCTTATCAGAATCGACCTTAAGATCTCTTATATTCTTTTTGTATCTTCGGGAGCTGGTTGCTTCTATCAATTCTCCGCTGCCCATAATTCTCAGAGCCGATCCACCACCTACACTTCTTATATAAGGTGCTTTTATTACTCCGCTTCCATAAACCGCAAAACGCACAGTACCCGACCAATCTGCTACTTCTAATAATTCATGGGCAGACCCAGATCCTGCTCTAATACTCAAACCTTTGCCAGAACCACTTGCGTTTTGCAATGAAGCGACCCAGTTCGTAAGGCCAGAGCCACCACCCTGTCTGATAAAAAGGCTTGGGCCAGTGGTGTTGTTTCCTATGCGAAGAGGTGAACCAGATATATCTATACCAGAAGCTGTTGAACTTGTGCTAGGGCTGCCTATGTCAACAATACCTGTTATGTTCGCTGTACCACTTACATCTAACTTGCTTCCCGGGGCTGTTGTTCCAATGCCAACATTGCCGTCATTTTGAACACGAAATAACTGATTTGTTAAAACTGAGTCATCTGTTACTAGAAAAATAAAATTAGTAGATGCAGTACCATCACCATAAGCATGCACTGCAGCACCAGCTGAGTTTGGACCTACTGTCAGCGGGTATCCTGGATCAGTTGTTTCTATGCCGACATTGCCCTGTTTTCCCGTTCCGCTACTAGTTCCTGGAATTAATATTATATCGCCTCCATCAGTATTTCCTGTTCCACCATCTTGTGCTTGAATAGTAATGCTTCTGCCACCAATACCTGTAGCTGCTGTACCATCATCTATATCTATCCATTCTGCTGTAATATCACCGCAGTTTAAGGTATCTGCATTTAATGTATCATACTCCCCATAGGGTGCGGGGTAGTAGGTGGTTAAAGTTATATCTTCTGTCTGATCCTGTGCATAAGATATACCTGCAATAGTTAATACTAATGCTATCAACAATATAGTTCTCATTTTATTGCCTCCTTTGGCTTAGCTTGATATAATACTATGTCTAATTATAGTAGATATCTTATTGCAAAGCAATGATTTTTTAGTTAGGAAAGCTAAATAACAAGGTATGAGTTTTTACGGCAAGAAAATAAAAAACTCATGGGAGATATTGCGGGAAGGAAACCCGGACAGGCAAGCTTATTCTTGCCTGTTTACACCATAGAAGCTATAGACAATGATATACGTAATACCATAATACTAAGTATCGTCATTACTATCATCGCAACGAGCACTATGTAGTTGAATTTTCTCTTTTCTTTAACGAGCTTCATTTCTTTTGCCTCCTTCTTACCTTTTATCCATAAGATATACTAGCTCTTTATCTTTACCGTCTCTTCTTATATTTACTGTTACCTCATTATTCTTACGGACTTTT